>JABDDH010000027.1 GCA_013287705.1 Chlamydiota bacterium
TTGTCCAGCCCCTGATCCCACAAAATGGCAAGCTCTTGAGTCTTAAGAAGTGGGTCCTGTTCGATCCAGGTTTTGAGTTGTACGATCAAAGGGTAGAGAAGATCGGGGTACTCTTCTTTAAAAATCTCCAAAGATTGGGAAGCCTCTTGGAGATCTCTTTTTTTGAGCAGGTAGTTTGCAAGTGGTGAAACTGCTGGCTGATCCATCTGCACGAGAAGCCAGACTTCTAGCAGCACGTCATCTAGTCTCACCTTTTTGGGAAAGAGCCTTTGCAGTTCCTCTAACGCAGCTACAGCCTCTTGGTATTTTTTTTGCTGTGCCAAGAGGAGGGCCTGTTGTTGCACATCGCCGGCATCGGCAAGCGCTGTTTTGCAGAGCGGGGTCAGAACCTCCAGCCGCTTTTTAGATTCATTTGTATTGAGATACCAGGTGGAGAGCTCTTGGAGCAGATCGGGGGTGACATGGATTTTTTGTAGTTCACGTAAGGCTTGAAAGTAGTTGTCGTATTGTTGGTTTGCGAGGTAGAGGTCTGCGAGCTGTCTTAATAAAAAGATATTTTCTGGATAAATTGTGGCAAGTTCACGGGTCATCTCAATGGCCTCATCAATTTCGCCAAGCTGCATATCGATGCGTAGGAGTGGAACGAGGATTTTTGGGGAGTGGTTCCCTCTTTGGTATTCCCCCTTGTAGTAAGCAGCAGCTTTGAGGTAAAGCCCTCCCTTAAGCTCTAGTTGCGCCACTTTTTCTGGAACTGGCCTAAGTTTATAGGCGATAAAGAGCCCTACAAACGAGATAAAGAAGATCCAGAAGTAGAACTGCTTCACTCGACCCTCATAGTTACTTCCTGGTTACTTGGCAAATCCATCAAAAACTCTTTAATTGCACCGCCGATTTTCCAACGCATCTGCAGCTTGCCAAAGCCTTGCGCGGTAAAGGTGACACTGGCTCCTTCCCTTTTTACATTCCATATTTCCCAACTACTGTCGATAAGGTAAGGCAGATCTCTCACCTCTGCCCCTAAGGCGAGAAGCGGAGTTTTTTCTGCTTTGTCTAGGTAAACGTAGAGAGACCCTTCATGTCTTGTCCACCCAATAACTCCGATAGACTCTGCAAGGTCAATGTCCGCCTTCTCTGCATGGTCAAAACGGATTGTCTGGAGCCCCCCGCGCTCATGGATCTTCCAACACATTGGCCCTATCATCTCTATTTGAGTCGAATAAAAGCCTTCGACAATTGTACAAAAACGACTCGTCTTAATGGGGATGTAATTTTGGGTTCGGATGTAGTCGATATTCTGAATAATGGCGTTGATGCTCGCCAGGTACTCTCCGGAGTAGCTATGGTAGTAGAGCTGGATTGGCTTCAGGCGCCTTGGGCTCTCTGTATTCTGTAGGGTCGCAGGGAGATACTTGTAGCCGTAAAATCTGTCAGACCAGCCATTTGTGTAACTGTTTTCGGCAGAGCACGAGGCGTAGGGTTGAATCCAGCCGCCGGGCTTTCTTCCGAGGGGAAAGACGAAGAGGTGAGACGGATATTCAGGATCGAATCTAACAAAACCACCGCCGAGCTGTTTGATAGCCGCTTGGTAACAGAGAGCAAGAGGCGTCTCCCAGGGGCGTCCATCGCCTGGCCAGAGCAGGAGGTTGACTTGATTGTTTGGGGGAGTGAACTGATTGAGGTAGTGTACAGCACCTCCAATCTCAAGAGGCAGATCAAATGGTTTTTTTGCGTAGGCGCGTGGAATAACAAATCCCCACTCGAGAGGAGACTCGGCGTATCCTTTGATTTTTGTTTTCGCTCGGAACCAGCTCAAATAGCTGTTTTGCCAGGACCCATCTGGATAGAGACCGAGATAATTAATCTCTTTTTTGGGGTCTCCCCCTTTGAAAAATTCCCAGTCAAAGGGGTGGCTGTAGGTGTGGGAGGTAGCCTCCACTTGAGGAAGTGCATTGTAGGCGCGTGCAATCTCTTGACTTTTTTTGCGTGCGACCCAAGTCGGATCCACTGTTGCCGCAATAATACCAACAGCTGTGGGGATGTCGGGGTATGGCTGGATAATTTTTTCAAGGATCAACTCAGAGCAGTACTTGTTTTGGTCTCGGTACTCCTCGATGGCAGTGCCTCCATTCCAATTATCTCCGTGGCAGGTGGCATAGAAGATTCTTCTTCCGGCAAGAGTCGTTGTGTCGGGGATGGGGACGCTTTTTTGTATAAAAATCTTCTCAAAAAAGCGGAAAGGATCCAGATACCAGCCAAGAACCCTGGGATTTGTCATGTAGAGCATAGGATCGTAGTTATTGGCATAGTATTGTGAAACATAGCCGCCATGAGGAGTTGTGATGATTAGGTCAGCATGGCTTTCGATCTTCCCCTCCACAGCAAGAGAGAGGTGTGAGACAGCGTCTGGATCAGAGAGTTTGGTCACATAAAATCCAGGCAGTGGATCTGGATAGTTGCGCTCAAAAGGGGTGAGAGAGTCGTGAAAGGCAATGGTATAGTCAAATGGGTAATTGATAAAGCGCTGGGTATTGATAAAGCCAATTCTCTCATACAACCTATTTTGCACATCCTCCGGTGTATAGAGTCCCTCTAGATCGGCGAGGAATCCTGGGTTACTCATGAGCACCACTTTTTTCCCAAGCTCTATTGCCGCCACGGCCCAATCGATAAATGTTTCGGGCTTCTGCATTTTTGTCTCTTCTTGGAAACAGATGAGGATGCCGCATAGGTCGTTGTATTGCGCAAGATTGGGGAGAGAGTCGTGAATGTCCACGTAGATCAGATCAAAGCCGAGATGGTTAAGCGGCATTTCAAGGAATTTATGAGCGAGGGAGTTTTCCAGCTGTAGATCGACCTTGCTGTCCCAAAATGCAAGGATGTGGCGCGGGAGGATGTTTGTTTTTGCCTTAGGTGGCGCTACAATCTGGTTGAGTAGAATATCACTTACATAGGGGCGCATTCCGACGGCGATCTCTTTTTTATAAATTTTCTCGATCATTTTCTGATCTTTAAGGTTCCAGTAGTCAAGAGAGAAAAAAAGAAGTTCGGGAAACTTTTTCCTTGCAGCGTCGATCTCTTTTAGCTGCCATTCAAACTCGTCATTTGGGCGTATGAAGTAGCGCTTCTCTTTAAAATCGTAGGAGGTGTAGAGTGTTTCGGCAAGCTCATAATCGATCAAGTGACCCACTTTGGGCAGAATCTTGTAGGCGCGGTTAAGCATGATCGAGATTTTGGGAAACTTTTCGCGGATTTTTTTGATCAGATGCTCTGCTGCCTCCTCCATTCCAAGGTTTAGCGCCACATCCAGCTGATCGAGGAAAATTCCTGTAAATCCTTGATCGAGTATGTGAGGAATAACGGTTCCTAGAAGAAGCTCTTCCCAAGCCTCTTTGCGTATATCCACAGCAAAGCTGCCAGGAAAGTTCTGATTCTCCCCCAAAAGCAGCCCTTTGTTTTTCGCCTCTAGAAACCACGAGTCTTCAAGAGATACTTCTCCTGCATTGACATAGCCGAGAAGTCCCTTTCCTTGATTTAAAAGAGGGCCAAGTGCTGGGTGAAAAGCGGGCTGTAGGATAATCGGATCGTAGGGGGTAAAAGCGCTAAGTGGAGCTTCATTGTTATAGTAGACAAGCCACGGATGTGGAGCCTGTGCCATGAGAAGTAAAGGAAGGAAGAGGAGTATTAAACGCATTTTTTCCTTGTAACAGAAAAATAATTTTTATATGGAACTAAATAGGAGAAATAAGTAATAAAGACTGTTATGAAGGGAGAAACTTTAATCAAAAGCGAGTCAAAAAAAAAGCTAATCATCATCGATGATGATGAGGATCTTCTCAAGCTTTTAACTTATGAATTCCACTCGATTGGTTTTGATGTCATCTCTTTTACAACAGGGGCAGCAGGCCTTGCTTTTCTGCTTGATGAGAAGAATTTAAAAGACATGCTCCTACTCATTTTGGACCGCGTCCTGCCCGATATGGATGGTCTAGATATTTTGCATCAATTTGAAAAGAAATTTCCACACAAAATTCCCGTTCTTTTTCTCTCTATCCTCTCCTCAGAAGACGAAGTTATTAAAGGTTTGCAAGGTGGGGCTATCGATTACATCACAAAGCCATTTAGTATTTTTGCTCTCATGCAAAAAAACCATGAACCTCTTGGGACGATGAGAGCTCTTGTCACAGGTGGTGCGGGATTTATCGGGAGCCACCTCTGTGACCTCCTCATCGCAAGAGGTTTTGAGGTTCTAGTTCTTGATAATTTGTGTAGTGGAACGCGTCTGAACTTGATAGATTCACCACTTGTGCAGTTTGTTCAGGCCGATGTGCGTCAGCCTGAACAAATAAATCAGCTTTTTGAGGGTATTGACTCTGTCTTTCACTTGGCGGGCCTTGTGAATGTCCCCCTCTCCCTCAAAGCCCCATGTCCCTACTTTGAAACAAATTTTGTGGGGACCTTTAACGTCTTAGAAGCTTGTAGAAAAGCTGGGGTTAAACGCTTTCTTTATGCAGCCTCTTGCTCCTGTTACGGATCAGAAGATCCGTTACCCACCACAGAGAGTGATCCAATTGAACTTGACTCGCCTTACGCTGTGACGAAATATTTCGCAGAGCAGCTTGTTCTTAACTGGACGCGTCTTTATGGACTTCCAGCTCTCTGCTTGCGACTCTTTAATGTCTTTGGTCCCAGGGCCTCTCTTCATGGAGGCTATGGTGGAGTGATTGGCGTTTTGATTGATGAAAAACGTCGCAACGAGCCTCTTACAATCGTAGGGGACGGGAAGCAGACGCGCGATTTTGTCTATGTAACAGATGTCGCTGAAGCTTTTTATCGTGCAGCACTTTCACCTCTCTCTGGCGAGAGTTTCAATGTGGGTACAGGTAGGGCTCACAGCATTGAGGAGATTGTGCAGCTTTTGCACGCCTCCCGTATCGAGTATCTTCCCTCTCGGCCAGGTGAGGCAAAAAATTCTTGTGCTGACATCCGTAAAATTAAAGATATGCTCGGCTGGGCTCCGAAAGTCTCTTTAGAGGAGGGGATCCGTGCTCTGCTTTAGCCCAAAAACTCTTTGTGGAACTGATCAAAAAGAGAGCTGAGTCTTTTTTGCCACTCCAGATCTTGGATACAGTCTGGAAAATTGCGGATCAGTTTGTCGAGTTGTCTCTGCCAATCTAGGCATAACTCTGAGACGCGTGAGTAACCGTACATGGCCGCACTTCCACCAATTTTGTGTACGATGAAACGGAGCTTTTCTAGATGCTCTACTGTCACCTCTTGTTGTAGTGCCAATGTTGCAACTTGGAGGCTTTTTAATTTTTCGGGGATTGAAGCGCGGTATTCGATCAGAAGTTCTTTCCATACCTCTTCCGGTAGCCCGTTTCTCTTTGGCTTTAACATGGCGCACCCTGGGTTTGATAAAAAGAGAGAATCTCTTTATAGATCTGATGGTTCTCGATTTTTTCTGGAAACAGGGGGGCGTTGCAGAGGAGATCCCCTTCAGGGATGTGTTTACCTGTTCTTGTGACAATTGCTTTAAACAGATCAAAAAAGCGGAAACTTTTTCCACCCACTTGGAAAGTTGCTTCTGATCCTACTGGGTCCGTAAAGATCAGCTTGTAGAAGAGTTTTTCTTTTTCCTGCTCATACGACTCAACGCAAAAGAGCTTCTCTCCTTCAATATGCGCTCCTTCGAGGAGTTCCTTGGCCAGATCTGCAAGAGTTGCATTGGGGAAGAAGAGATGCGCATCGTGAGTCATGTGCGACTCAACGAGAACATCGTCCACGCCAATTGCCCGTAAAAAATTGCGTTGATCGGTCTGGCGATATAAGACCCACGGCTTTTCGTTATGCGTATTTTTTTGAGAGAGGGCATTTGTCACGATAAAGAGCTCATCTTCCTGTAGAGAAGCAAAGATTTTTCCTAGGATCTGATTCAGGGTGCGAAAGCCGTAGGCAAGAGGAGTCCCATCGGAGAGCTCACTTTCTTTCCAGTGGTGGTGTTGTAAGTGGGCAATGCTATTGAGAAAGAGAATGGAGAAGTCGGGATTATACCGCTCTTTGTACTTGAGAAAAAGAGAGGTGGAGAGGGTGTCAAGTGTCGAGATAAAGACGAAGTGTTTGCCCCCAAAGCGGACAGCGTCTTTGAGAAGGCGCGGCAGCTGTTTTGCGAGTACTCCTCCCAATCCATTTGTGACAAAGAGGGTTAGGAGCCTCCGGAGCTGTTTGAGAATCGAGCCTGTTTTTTGGTTTGTGTAGTTTTTGGAGATAAGGCGTAAAGGATTTAGAAGTCTATTGAGCTCCTCGGGGAAGGCTTTCTCAGACGCTGTCCACGGGTCGGGAACAAAAAAAAGAGACTTTTCAGATCCAGCCAGGCTTGCATTCATCGCCCCCCAGATCCCGCTTGTCATCCCTTGCGCGGAGAGGCTCTCCCAGATCTGTTTTGTGTGAAGGTCTGGAACATCTCCTAGATGTTTGATCCCGTGCTCTTTCGAGGGGATACCGGTGTGGACAGAGACCCACTGGACCCACGGCTCTAAAAAATCGCTCTCATACAGATCTTCTGTATGGGTTTTGGTTTTGTGAAACAAGAGCAGGCGCCGAATATTTTTTAAATGAAGTTTTTCTGCCGCTTCTTGTAGTAGATCGATGTTAAATTCATTCAATTCAAGTAGAAAAAGTTTCATAATGTCTTATATCTCCAGTAGTGCCAGAGCACCTTTAAGATACGGGTCGAGTCGCGAAATTTATGGAAGTTAGAGGCTCGATTGTTGTTGAGGTAGACAGTTGAGATGGGCAATTCAACAATTTTCTGGTTTGTGACAAGAGCTAGAAGCAAGCAACGAAATTCCATCTCATACCTCCCCCCGCGCACCTTCTTTACAATTTGTTCCACAAGGGGCCTGTTAAAGACGCGGTAGCCAGATTGCGTATCGATGGGGGCATTTTTATAGAGGAGCTGGAGAAGAGAAGAGATGATCGTATTCGCGAATTTACTGCGCAGAGGCATGAGATTAAATTGGCGTGTGCCGATGACAAGAGATGCTCCCTCATCGATTTGTGCAGCCATTGGGGGGATGTCAGAGGGGGCGTGTTGTCCATCTGAATCGATGGTAATGAAGATTGTGGAAGAGGTGTGTTCAAGAGCCCGATTCATCCCATCTAAAAGCACAAACCCCTTGCCGCGATTTGTCTCATACAACATCAATTCGATCTTGTGGGGATGTTTCTTGGCAGCTTTTTCCAAGATTTCCCGCGTTCCATCCGAGGAGCCATCATCGATGAGAATCAGATGTTTTGTGTAAAGAAGAGTCGCTTCAATGACAGCCTCACAGAACAGCGCTGCATTGTAGCAGGGCATAATGACGCAGATTTTCTGGTTCAATCTGCCTCTTTTTTGTTTTCGGGGATCGGGAGATGTTTGCGTACGACTGTTGTAAACTGCTCTATTGAGAACGGTTTTTCTAGACAGTCGGTAAACCCGAGAGATAGTAGCTCTTCTTTTTTTCCGTATACTGCGTGTGCAGTTTCTGCGATGATTGGAAGATTGGCATAGGAAGGCTGTGTGCGTAACTGCTGCAACACTTCAATACCACTCATATCTGGAAGACCGATGTCAAGGAGGATGAGATCAGGTCTTTTATCGCGGCAATAAGAGAGACACTCTTGACCTGTAGTGACAAGGTCGTTGCTGATTCCACAATGGTTCAAAAATTTGATCGTGAGGATGCTATGGCTGGGAACATCCTCGACAAGCAGAACTTGTTTTTTAGCTTCCATGTTCTTTTCCCGGGTGAGTAAGGTTCGTCTGTTGCAGTGGCAGCTGTACTGTAAAGCAGCTCCCTTCTCCTTTTTTACTCGTCACTGTGATGGTTCCTCCATGAGCCTCGACGAGCTTTTTAGAGATGGCAAGACCAATTCCGAAGCTATTCTCTTCCCCATTTCTTTTGAGAGAAACAAGGGCAAAAGGAATGAAAAGTTTAGAGAGATCCTGTTCATTCAAGCCGATTCCCGTATCTGTGATTGACAAGGTGAGCTGCTTTTCGTCGCAAGAGAAGGTGACGACGATCTTTCCAGATTCTGTAAACCTAATTGCATTGCCCAGGAGATTAAGACAGATCTCCCGTAAACTCTCGGGATTGCCTGTTATGGTACAGGGGCTCTTTTGGATGCTTTTTTCTAACTTTAATTCTTTTTTTTCTGCCAAAGGAAGGACGATCTGTAGACAGTTTTCTAAAATTTCGATGAAGTTGCATGGCTCCATCACGATTTTTTTTGGGTTCGCTGAGATTTTAGAGAGTTCGAGGACGCCATTGACCAAGCCTAAGAGGTGGCGGCCGGCATGATCGATCCTCTGGAGCGACTTCAGCTGTTCTGGGTTGACCGGGCCATCTAGGCCATTGAGAAGGCATTCAGTAAAGCCCATAATTGCGTGTAGGGGAGTGCGCAGTTCGTGAGACATGACTGTGATAAACTCATTTTTAGCTGTATTAAGTGCCTCCATGCGGACATTTTCTATACGGAGATCTTCTAGAGTTTTTTTGTCTGTGACATCGCGGATAGTGCCGGTGAAGAAGCGCTTGTTTTTTATGAAGTGTTCGGTGACGGCAAGATCGATGCGAATTGTAGAGCCATTTTTTTTCTGCCCTACGACTTCTCTTCCGATCCCGATAATCTTTTTTTCCCCAGTTGTGAGATAGTTCTTGAGGTAGCTGTCGTGTTGACTGCGAAAGGGTTCGGGCTGGAGGATCTTCACATTGTGACCGAGGAGCTCTTCCTGCGTGTACCCGAACATTTTTTCTGTAGTCTGATTGGCAAATAAGATAGTCCCGTGCTCATCGATAATAATAATCGAGTCGAAAATAGTGTTGAATATGGGAAAGAGATCCTTATAACTGTCTAAGTTCCCTATTTGGTCGGGGAAGAAGATTGCCTTAACTCTGTTCCAGAGAGAGGGTATTGAGGGATGTGAGATTTTTCGAAATGGGCAGCTCATACGATTTTGATAATCTATTCTTTTTTTTTAAACAATTTTTTTTTACATTGAAGAGATGGAGACGAAACGCACAATTTTAGTCGTCGATGACGATATGGACACCTTGCATCTGCTGGATAAGGTGCTCTCCCATTATGGTTACGTGATTCTACCTGCTTCGAATGGTAGAGAAGGACTTCTGCTTGGTGAGAAGTGCGATGCTGCGTTTATAGATTTTTCCCTTCCAGATATGGATGGACAAGAGGTGGCCCGCGAGCTGCGTCAAAAAAGAGGGGCAGCATTTCCACTCTTTGCCATGACGGCAAATTCCTTCAGTGTGATTCAAGAGAAATTTCCAGATGCCGTGACGCTCTTTACAGCTTTTTTTATCAAGCCATTCCACTATGAAGAGCTAATCGCTCTTTTGCAAAAAAAACTAGCCTGATCTTTTGAACCTATCCCTTAATGAGCACAAGCTGCTTTTTGAGTCTTTCCCCGCAGATTTTGGAGCAATGAAGCAGAGCTACTTACTCAAGTATGTTCTGCTTCATTGCTTCAAAATCTGCGGAAAAATCCTTTAAAAATCAGCTATACACAAACAACCTGAAGAATCGGAATTTTGGCAAGAAGGCGCCGCGAGTTTTAGATTCGGAGCGAGCGACCATTGCCGAGAGGCAAGGCGCGAGTGAGAATCTAAAATTCGCGGCAAAGCCGACGCCGCCAAAAACCGATTCTTCAGGTTGTTTGTGTATATGTGCTCATTAAGGGATAGGTTCTGAGGAACAGTGCCTATACACTCACAAGCCCAATTTTTCTTGATCAAAATGATTCGTTGGGGTAACTTTTCATCAATTAATAGAAGCTCTTGTGATCTACATGGGACTTCTAAGTTCAATTTTTATCTGGAGGTGATCCTTGTCTTTTTCTTATGAAGCATCGACGTTATCTCCCCGTAAATCCTCTCCTTTTATACTCAAGCAGCGTACTTTGCGACGAGCTGTCACTCTTTCTGGAGTTGGACTCTTCACGGGGGAAAAAGTCTCGATTAGGCTCTCTCCTGCGGAAGAAGGTGTAGGGGTTGTCTTTAAAAGGAAAGATTTGCCAGGGCGTCCGCTTCTTCCGGCTAAATTAGAGTATGTTAAGGGGACTCCACGTTGTACAATTATTGGAAATGATGGCGTTTTTGTGCAGACAGTAGAGCATCTGCTTTCTGCGATTAAAGCATACGGCATCGACAATGTCTTAATTGAAATTGATGGGCCAGAGGTTCCTATTTTTGATGGAAGTTCAGCTGCATTTGTTGAAGCAATTGCAAATAGTGGTGTTTCTGAGCAGGGAGAAGAGAAGGTGTTAAAGAGGCTTTCTGCTCCAGTTTACTGGTCGCAGGGAGATATTCATCTTGTAGCCCTTCCTTCTGATGAGTATCGAATTTGTTACTCACTTAATTATCCAAAATCGACAATTTTGCGTTCTCAATATTATTCTGTCGTTGTTAATGAGCAGAGTTTTAAGACGGAAATTGCAGAGAGCCGTACATTTTGTTTTTATGAGGAGATTGCTCCTTTATTAGAAAAGGGCCTTATTAAGGGCGGTGGTTTGGAAAATGCGGTAATTATTAAAGAAGATCGTGTTATTAATCCAGAGGGAGTTCGTTATCCGGACGAGATGGTTCGACACAAGATCTTAGATTTAATTGGAGATCTCTCTTTAATTGAGCCGTTTGTCGCCCATATTATTGCAATCCGCTCAGGGCATACTTCGAATGTTGCTTTTGCTAAAGTTCTACTTAACAATCTTGAAATGGGGGCATAAGTTATGGAAGCAGACGTTGAGTCTTTAAATACAACCGTTCTTAATATCAAAGATATTACGAAAATTCTGCCTCATCGCTTCCCTTTTCTTTTAGTCGATCGAGTTGTTTATTTAAATTTAGAAGAGAATCGTATTATTGCGCAAAAAAATGTAACGGCAAATGAGCAGTTTTTTCAGGGCCATTTTCCTGGGGCGCCGATTATGCCGGGTGTGTTGATCCTTGAGGCGCTAGCTCAAGCGGGTGGAATTTTGATCCATCAGAAGGGGTATAATCAAAAAATTGCTCTTTTAATGACTGTGAATAATGCTAAGTTCCGCAAGCCTGTCTTGCCCGGAGATCTACTTCATTTACATGCTGTTGCGGTGCAGCTAAGTGTAAAGGGGGGGAAGGCTCAGACGAAGGCAATGGTTAATGGCCAGGTGGTTGTTGAGGCTGAGATTGCATTTGCGTTGATGGATAAGGAACAAATTTAATGGGGTCTTTGATGATGCGCAAAGGAGAGGAGAGGGACGGATTTATCCATCCTCAGGCAATTGTTGAAAATGGGGCGAAAATTGGCAAGGGCGTAATCATTGAGGCGTATGCAGTCATTAAGGGGACTGTCACTTTAGAAGACAATGTAGAGGTGAAGTCTCATGCTTATATCGATGGCTATACAACAATTGGCGAGGGGACGGTTATTTGGCCTTTTGCAAGTATTGGTACTAAGACGCAAGATTTGAAGTATCGCGGCGAAAAGACATTTGTCGTTGTTGGAAAAAATTGTGAAATTCGCGAATTTGTTACAATTAATTCTTCATGCATTGAAAATTCTACTGTGCGTGTGGGGGATAATTGTCTTATTATGGCCTATTGTCATGTCGCTCACAATTGTACGGTTGGCAACAATGTTATTATGTCCAATGGAGCAATGCTTGCCGGGCATGTTGTTTTGGAAGATTTTGTGATTATTGGAGGTATGACGCCTGTGCATCAATTCTCACGCATTGGTGCTTATGCAATGGTTGGGGGCTTGAGTCGTGTGACTCTTGATGTCCCTCCCTATACGATTGGCGGGGGGTCTCCTTATCGATTAGGTGGTCTTAACCTCGTTGGTTTGAAGCGAAATAACTTTTCTTTTGAAGTGCGCTCTTTATTGTCTAAAGCGTTTAAAATTACGTATCGTTCTGGGCTCTCTGTTGCTGATGCGTTAAAGCGCATCTCTGAAGAGCTCCCTTTGATTCCAGAGGTGCAGCACTGGCTTGATTTTTGCAGCCGTTCTCAGCGTGGGTTAATAGGCTTTGAGGGGGTTGCTCGAGAGTCTCTGGTTAAGAATGAGGAGTTGGTTGAAGAGGAAGTGTGAAGTATCTTTTTTTTGGCACCTCCCGTTTTGCGGCTACAATATTAGAGTATCTTGTCTCTAAAGAGATGGTTCCTGTAGCTGTTGTTACGCGGCCAGATCGTCCGCAAGGTCGTTCTTTACTTCTTTCGGCGCCTCCTGTTAAGAAAATGTTTCAATCATTACAGCTTGCTATTCCTCTATACCAGCCAGAAAAAGCTTCTTCACCTGAGATGGTTGAGGAGTTTACGCGGCTCGGTGTCGATCTTTTTGTTGTTGTGGCGTATGGAGAGATTTTGAGGCAAAACCTCCTTAATCTGCCGCGTTTTGGTGCTATTAACGTGCATGCTAGTCTTTTGCCTAAATATCGAGGCGCGGCTCCCATGCAGCGCTGTTTGATGCATGGAGATGCTAAAACGGGCGTTACGATTATGGAGATGGTTCTTCAGATGGATGCGGGAGCTATGTTGAAAAAAGTGGAGATGGAAGTGCCTGAGGCAATGAATTGCGGGGAGTTAGAGGAAAAGCTCGCTCTTTTGGCGTGCGCGCCACTGATTGAGGTGATAGAGGGTCTGGGTCGAGCTCCTTTGCCTAAAATAGAGCAAGATCCGTCTCTTGTTACTTTTGCTCCAAAAATTGGGGTTGAGGAGGAGTTGCTCGATTGGAATCTGTCGGGGCTTGTTTTGCATAATAAGATTCGAGCTCTTTCTCCAACGCCTGGGGCTTGGTGCTGGATACGGGTTGGAGATGAGAAGAGACGATTAAAAATAAAAAAAGCAGTTTACATGCCAGAAAAAAGCGGGGCTCCAGGTTCGGTTCTTGTGTGTGGTAAAGAAGGGCTTGTTGTGGCGTGTGCTGAGGGGGCATTGTGTTTGTTAGAGGTGCAGCCAGAAGGTAAGCGCCTCATGCGCTCCGTTGAGTTTGTTCAAGGGCTTCAGCAGCTTCTCTCTTTTACCTTGTAATTTTTCCTTTAAAAGGTGGTATTCCTGGACAGGAAGTCTCTTTTGTTTATATAATTCCTAAAAACACAACAAAAAAAGTTAAATGCCCGTCTCTCCTGTCACGCCGCACCTTCCTGTTGAGCTCTCTATTATTGCAGTTGCGCCTGCTGTTCTTGGGCTTTGTTTTACTGCCCATCGATTTATTCAGGCGTTTAGGTCAGACTCTCCGCCGCCTTTATTGGAGAGGGTGAGGATCGAGCTCTCTTTTTTAGGGACAGCTACGGGTCTTGTGAGTTGGATTCACTTTGCAGGTCTTGCGGCATTAGGCATTGTGGCGCCTGTAGCTCTTGGCTGCGCTCTTAGCTGTGGATTTGTTGTTTCGGTTGTGGGGATTTTTCAGATTGTGCGCGCGTTATGTCAACAAGGGTGTCGAAAAGCTGATGACACGACAAAGGGATTAATTTTTCGCCTGGTTCGCTCGATCCTCTCTGTGGCTCTTGTGGTGCTTGCGGGAGTGTCCCTTATTTTAGGTGCGCCTGTCTTGCCTATTTTGCAAATGGTTATCCTGCTTGTGGTGCTTGTGATGATTCTCGCTCCAGTTGTAAAAAAATGTTGTGCTATATCAAGCCACATCTTGCGCGGCATGCCTCATCCAGTTCGATCTCAAGATGTTGTTTCGTGAGTGGCTGGTTGTTGCGCTTGTTGTAGGGTTTGTTTTTATGCTCCTTTTCGCCTCTTTTCTCTCCCTTAAACAAGGGGACTTTTCTTTAAGGAGTGCGGTGGAGCAAACTTTTGCGGGTCAGTTGTAAATTTTGATTGTGTGAAAATCAATAATTTTGGTAGCCTCTTCGCTTTGGCCTTCGCATGTTGGGGCCTCAATTTGAACTGAGAATGATAAAGTAAGGATCTGTGTATGAGTCTAAAGTTGATGGGAAGAAAAAAGGGAATGACCCGCCTGTTTGATGATAACGGGAACTTGGTTGTTTGTACTGTAATTGCCGCTGAGCCGAATGTCGTTTCTCAGATCAAAACCGAAGGGGTTGACTCTTGTAATGCTGTACAGCTCGCGATGGGTAAAATTCCAGTGAAAAAAGCAAGCAAACCTATGCAGGGACACTTTGCTAAAGCAGGAGTTGAACCTCGACGCTTTCTTGCGGATTCGTCTGTTGCGACAGTTGATGAGTATCAACTTGGTCAAGAGTTTACTGTAGCTTATTTTTCTGACTGTTCATACGTCGATGTGGCCGGTATTTCTAAGGGAAAGGGGTTTCAGGGGGTAATTAAACGTCACAACTTCTCTGGCGGTCCAGCAGCTCACGGTTCTGGATTCCATCGCCATGGGGGATCGTGCGGAATGCGCTCTTCTCCAGGACGTTGCTTGCCAGGTCAGAAAAAAGCTGGTCATATGGGTGCAGAGCGCGTCATGACTGAAAATTTAAAGGTTGTGAAGATTGATGAAGAGAGACAGTTGATTCTTGTTGAGGGAGCAGTTCCAGGGGCTCGTGAAGGTCTTGTCTATATTACTAAGGCTAAAAAGAAGTTAAGCCAAATCAAGAAAGCAAATAAGAAGTAAGGGTTTAGGAGAGATCAGTGGCTACTATTAAGAAATATAATCTCGCAGGTCAAGAGGTTGGAGAAGAGGTGATCTCTGATGCTTTGACTGATGTAAAGGCGAACGGGCAGATGATTAAAGATTACCTCGTTGCTCTGCGTAATAATGCAAGGCAGTGGTCTGCAAGTACAAAAGGGCGTGCAGATGTCAATCACACGGGCAGAAAGCCTCATCCTCAAAAAGGTACCGGGCGAGCGCGACAAGGCTGTTTGGCGGCTCCTCAGTATAAGGGTGGAGGTCGTGTTCATGCTCCGCTTCCAAAATTTGATCAGCATGTGCGTATTAATAAAAAAGAGCGTCGTGCGGCGATTCGCTTTCTTATTGCAGAAAAAATCGCAACAGGTCATCTTCATCTTCTTAAAAATGAGAAATTGAAGGCTCCGAAAACTAAAAAGGTCGTTGACTTCTTAAAGGTGCGTGATCTTTCTGATAAGCGGGTTCTTTTTTTAGGAGAGACGAAAGACTCTTCTAGTAAAAAACCAGCGCACGAGACGTTGATGTTGAGTGCACGTAATGTGCCAAAGGTGGAGTTTGCTCCTTTGCTTGCTGTTAACGGATACGACCTCGCTTTAAGCCGCGACATTGTTATAATGGAGTCGGCTTTTGATCAATTACTCGTCTTACTAGGTGGAGAACCCTCATGATCAAGAAAAGTTCTTATGATGTTGTAAAGTCTCGTTACATGACTGAGAAGAGCCGAGTGATGGAGCAATTGCAGTTTAATACAAGCAATCCTTCTGTCTCAAAATGCGATTCTCCTAAGTATACGTTTCTTGTTGATAAGCGCGCGACGAAACCTCAGATTGCGAGGGCAGTTGAAGATATTTATGCCTCCCCCGTGCGGGTGGTCAACAGGGTTCATCGCCGTACCACGCACGGTTGGGCGAAATCCCTTCCAACGCGTACGACCCGCTTTCCCCTCAACGCGCAAATTGCGCTCAGCATTAGAGACAACACCAAAAGTTGCTCGGCAATCTTCATTAATCATACGCACCTCTCCAGATGGCATCTTGAGAGTGACATAACCGCCACTACGCGCCATTAACTGCGCAGAGAGTCCAGCAGAACGGACAAGCTGTCCACCACGACCAGGCTGCATCTCAATATTATGAATAACAGAACCAAGAGGCATGCACTTCATGCGCATACAGCAGCCAACATCAAACGGCGGCGTGTCACTTGTTCCGACTGCATCACCTTGCTTTAAACCGTGAGGCGCTAAAATATAACGCTTCTCTCCGTCTGCGTAATGGAGAAGAGCAATATGAGCTGATCTATTTGGATCATACTCCACAGAAGCTACCTTCGCTGGTATATTTTCTTTATCTCTCTTAAAATCAATCAAACGATAAAAACGCTTTGCGCCACCGCCGCGATGCCGGCATGTAATGTGACCGTGATGGTTACGACCATTTGTTCGAATTTTTTTAACAAGGAGAGCCTTCTCAGGAGCCACAGTAGCTCGTCTATTGACTCCGATACGTGTCAATCCTTCATGGCTCGTCAGAACAAGCTCTCGCTGGCTTGGCGTGATGGGACGAAATTTCTTTGTCATAATCTCTTCTCTCTTAAACTGTATCTTCGATCTGGT
>JABDDH010000028.1:0-1727 GCA_013287705.1 Chlamydiota bacterium
CCTTTTTAACTTGGGAAGCGATGAAAAAAGTTGTTGTTATTGGAAGTAATTCGTTCTCTGGAAGTGACTTTATCGATCTTCTTTTAGAAACAGGAGAGTATGATGTGATTGGGGTGAGCCGTTCACCTGAAAAATCAGCGCTCTTTTTACCTTATAAAAAAAGAGCTTCTAAAAACTTTCGATTCTATCAGATCGATTTGAATCGCGATCTAGAAGCTCTTGAAAAGATCCTGTTAGAGTTTACTCCAGGGTATATTGTTAATTTTGCGGCTCAAAGTGAAGTTGCTCCTAGCTGGGAATACCCTCACCACTGGTTTCAAACAAATACTGTTGCCCTAACGCAATTGGCTAATTGTCTAAAAGGGATGAAGTTTTTACAGCGTTATGTGCATATCTCCTCACCTGAAGTGTATGGAAGCTGTGAGGGGAATGTTCTGGAGACAGCTCCTTTAAATCCAAGTACCCCGTATGCAGCATCAAAAGCCTCAGGGGATCTCTCCTTATTTACTTTTTATAAAAATTTTGGGTTGCCGCTTGTGATGATCCGAGCCACCAATGTGTATGGAGCCCATCAGCAGCTCTTTAAAATCATTCCACGGGCTGTCATCAATATTAAAGCTGCACAAACAATCGATTTGCACGGAGGAGGAGGGGCGATTAAATCGTATATTCATATTCGCGATGTTTCGATTGGGGAAAGACTCATTATGGAGAAAGGGCGGATCGGCGAAATTTACCACCTTTCGCCCGATCAAGGTGTCTCGGTGCGCAGCCTTGTCGAAACGATCTGCTCGGAATTGCGTGTCGATTTTAAAGAGGTCACACGAGATGTGGCTGAGAGACTGGGTCAAGACAAGGCGTATACGATTGACTCTTCCAAAGCGCGTTCTGAATTTGGGTGGTGCCCAAGAATGTCTCTAAAGGATGGGTTGAAAGGTGTCATTGATTGGGTTTTACACTCTTACGAAGAGATTATAAAAGAGCCTCTTCATTATGTGCATAAGGATTAGTATGGGACAAGAGATCAACCTGCTGGCCAATTATCCACAATCCAAACGGAATGTTAAAGAGCGTGGTGAGACAAAGACAGAAGCGGACCGGCAACTTGCCAGGCAATTTGGGCGAGAGTTTTTTGATGGGGAACGGTCCCATGGATACGGAGGATATACGTACCATCCCAGATTTTGGCAGCCTGTCGTTCCAACGTTTGTCACACAATACGGTCTGTGTGCAGGCAAAAAACTTTTGGATGTTGGGTGCGGCAAAGGGTTTATGCTGCACGATTTTGCGCAATTAATTCCTGGAATTCACGTCTCTGGTATCGACATCTCTTCCTACGCTATTTCCAATGCTTTAGAGACAATGCAACCTTATGTGCAGGTGGCAGATGCAAGATCTTTGCCATTTCAAGAGAACTCTTTTGATCTTGTAATCGCAATTAATACCATTCACAACTTAGAGCTGGATGAATTAAAAGAGGCGCTCAGAGAAATAGAGCGCGTCTCAAGAGGAAATAGTTTTATTACTGTCGATGCTTATCGCAATGCGGAAGAGAAGGAGTTGATGGAGGCGTGGAACTTGACTGCCAAAACAATTTTACATGTTGATGAATGGAAGAGTTTATTTCAGTCTGTTGGGTATTCTGGGGATTTTTATTGGTTTATTCCATAAGCTCGACTTTGTACATGTTTGGAGTCGAGTTTTGCAAGATTTTGACTTTGAGTGGG
>JABDDH010000028.1:1737-14988 GCA_013287705.1 Chlamydiota bacterium
ACTCCAAACATGTACAAAGTCGAGGTAAGGGGAGAGTGTTATGAAATTATCTGATTATGTGATCGATTTTTTTGCAAAACGAGGAGTTAAGTATAATTTTTTAATTTCTGGAGGTGCTGTTATTCACCTTGTCGATTCAACACGGAAGCATCCCGATATGGAATATATTTGTACCCAACATGAACAGGGGGCAGCTGCTGCTGCCGACATGTATGCGCGCGTATCGGGGAATTTAGGATTGACGATGACGACAAGCGGGCCTGGTGCTACAAACATCTTAACCTCTGTCTGTAATGCTTATTTTGATTCGATTCCGATGATCTGTGTGACAGGCCAAGTGGCCCGTTTTCGCATTCGCAAAAGTACCAAGTTGAGGCAGAGGGGCTTTCAGGAGACTGATGTTGTTGCGGTTTTTTCCCCGATCACAAAGTATGCACAGCTCGTTCTGGATCCTTTGATGATTCGCTATGAACTAGAAAAAGCTGTTTATTTGGCACAGGAGGGGAGGCCAGGGCCTGTTTTATTAGATATTCCCGATGACCTGCAGCGGGTAGAGATTGATCCTGAAGCATTAGAAGGTTTTGTTCCGCCACACAAAGAAGATCTTGATCTGACGTGTAAAATAGAAGAATTACTTGCGATGATAGAAAGCGCAGCGCGGCCGGTGATAATTTTGGGGGCTGGCGTCCATTGTGCCAAAGCAGAAGAGATGGCGCGCGCGTTTGTTCATTTTTTCAAGATTCCTGTGGCGTTAACGTGGGGAGGCGCTGACTTGCTTGCTCACGCAGACCCCTTAAATATCGGGTGTGTTGGGGTCTGTGGCCCGCGCGCTGGCAATTTGGCTTTGCAACATGCTGATTTGATTATTGCTATGGGGACAAGACTTTCTCAGATGGTGACAGGAGGGAAACAAGATTTATTTGCGCCTCATGCTCAAAAGGTTATGGTTGATATTGATCCGGAGGAGGCTGTGAAATTTGGTCCGGAGACATTTTGTTTGGATCTTTTTATTCAGACAGATCTTAAGGCTTTTTTCGAAGGATTCCAGAAGCTGAAAATGCAAGAACCGATCGATCGACTTTCTCATTGGAGAGAGTCTATTCACGGGTGGCACAAGAGATACCCGATTTGTCCTGAGAGCTATTACGCAAAAGTTGCGCGGGTGAACCCGTATGTCTTTATTAAAGAGCTCTCTAAAGTCTGTAAAGAGGGGGATCAAATTATTTCCGACACAGGGGCAAATGTCAGTTGGACAATGCAAGCTTTTGAGACAAAAAAGAATCAGCGCCTCTATTCAGCATGGAATAACACCCCTATGGGTTACTCGCTGCCGGCAAGTGTGGGAGCCGCTCTTGCAACAGATGCGCAGATTATCTGTATTATTGGCGATGGGGGGTTGATGATGTGTGTCGAGGAGCTTGGCACCGTACGACGCCACGACTTACCCATTAAAATTTTCTTATTTAATAATCGAGGTCACGGCATCCAGAAACAGACAATTGATACATGGCTTCACTCTAAATACGCAGCGGTGGATCAGGCGACAGGGCTCTACTTCCCAGATTATCAGAAAATCGCAGAGGCGTTTCATCTGCCGTATGTCTGTCTTAAAGAGCATTCTGATTTGAGGGATAAGATTCAAGAGGTCATGAAGCTTGATGGTCCCGTTTTTTGTGATGTTGAGATGATAGAGAATCAGAAAATTGTACCGATGCTGAAGTTCGGATCTGGCCTGGAAGATTTAGATCCTAGGCTTTCTACAGAAGAGCTCGCAACAATTGCTGCAGAATGTTCTATCCCAGAACTTGTGACAACTTCGTAAGATGCAAAAAAAAGCAGTTATTATCTCAGCCTCAAGCGATATTGGAAGAGCCCTTGCAACTCACTGGTCCTCTTTAGGCTGGAGCGTTTATGGAACGTATCGGACAAGAGGAAAAGAAGATGATGCGCTTTTTTCTCGAGGCCATCTGACGTTTTGTGACATCCTAAAAAAGGATTCTATTCGCTCTGCTGCAGAGGTGTTAATTGAACAGGTAGGCGCCTGGGATGTTCTTGTCTTTGCAGCAGCCTCTTTAGATCCGATTGGCCCCTTTTTAGAGACGGAATTTGATGCGTGGGAAAAGAGTGTTGAGCTCAATTTTTTACGGCAGATGGAGCTTCTACATTTTCTACTTCCTTACAGGAACCTCAGAGCAGAATTGTCTCCTACAGTGATTTTTTTTGCAGGGGGCGGCACAAATGGAGCCGTTGTTAATTACACAAGCTATGCCATTTCAAAACTTGCCTTAACAAAAATGTGTGAATTTCTCGATGCAGAGATTCCCGACACTCGTTTTGCGATCATAGGGCCTGGTTGGGTAAAGACTAAAATTCATGAGGCGACACTTTCGGCTGGATTTGCAAAAGCGGGAGTTGCCTATAACAAGACAGTAGAAAAAGAGAGTTGGGTGCCGATGAGTGAGGTTGTTGCTTGCTGTAGTTGGGTGGCTCAAAGTTCTTCTCCAGGACTTGGGGGAAGGAATTTTAGCGTTGCAGATGATGCGTTTGGAACTGAGGCTCTTGAGCGTGCCTTAGAAAAAGATAAAGATATGTATAAATTACGCAGAGGGAAAAATTCGTGGAAACCTTAACTCGACTGTGTAACTTTTTGGGATCGCCTGCCTCGTCTATTTGCTCTTGGCCGTTTGGCCTATGGCCAAACTTAGCTGTTTATTTTCTAAGGAAGGGGTTTTTAACCCCTTCTTTAGAAAATAAACAACGCCAAGAACAAATATCTCGAGGCCTGCGGTCCCAAAAAGTTACACAGTCGAGCTTAAGAGTAAAAGCTGCTGTATTAAGAGAAATTGCAAAGCCGCTACGGATTGAAGAAGTTGAGCTTCCTCCGCTCGAGCGAGGTCAGGTTTTAGTAGAAATTCATTATACGGGGCTCTGTCACAGCCAGCTTAATGAGATTTATGGGCGTAAAGGCGAGGATCGGTACCTGCCCCACACGCTTGGTCATGAGGGGAGCGGTGTTGTTCTTGGAACAGGGGAAGGGGTAACGAAGGTCTTCGCCGGTGATCACGTTGTCATCTCGTGGATTAAAGGGAAGGGGCTTGATGCGCAAGGCCCTACCTACAAGTCCGCTACAGGTCTTGTTAATTCCGGTCCGATCAGCACATTCTTAACACACGCGATTATTGCAGAAAATCGGCTGACTCCCATTCCCAAAGAGATCTCTCTTAGAGAAGCTGCACTCTTTGGTTGTATGATTCCAACGGGAGCTGGTGTTATTTTTAATGAGATGAAGATCTGTTCTGGTCAATCGTGTGCCATTTTTGGGATGGGGGGGATTGGCTTATCTGCGCTCATTGCAGCGCGCTATGCAGGAGCTTATCCTTTAATTGCTGTCGATGTCATCGAGGAGAAACTGCACAAATCTTTAGAATGTGGAGCCACTCACGTCTTCAATAGTCGTTCTCCGACGTTTGATCAAGAGTGGAGAGAGCTTGCTCCAGAGGGTGTCGACTATGCTCTAGAATCCTCAGGAAATAAGAGAGCTATGGAGAGGGCCTTTTCTTCTGTTAAAGCAAAAGGAGGTCTCTGTATTCTTGCTGGTAATTTACCAAAGGGAGAAAAAATTGAAATTGATCCTTTTGATCTGATAGCCGGACGCAGGCTGCAGGGAACTTGGGGAGGGGCAAGTCTCATTGAAGAAGATATTGAGCGCTATTGTGCACTTTCTGTTAACCGCGACTTAAACTTTTCTCAACTTATTAGCCATGAAGTAAAATTGGAAGAGATTAATGAGTTAATTCAACTACTAATCCAAGGCAAAGTCACTCGAGGCATTGTCTCTTTACACCATTAAGGAAAAATATGTATTTATCGACAACAATGGAAACGCTTTTACTCGAGCTCCCAACAATGACACAGCAGCATGCGCCGTCTCATGCAGCATATCAACTATTAAAAAAAGTTGCGCGCAACGAGGTGATCTCTTTATTTTCCACAGATGTACAAGCCCCCTCTTCTTTTGCTCCTTTTGGGCAGATCCATTTTCCTTATATCAAGATGGGAGCAATTGACTCACTCGATCTATTTGGGTTAGATGAACTGATTATTTTTAGTTTTTATTGGAAAAATAGAAACTGTTATAAAAAGGCACTTGATATTGGTGGTAACATTGGCCTCCACTCGATCATCCTCAATCTATGCGGCTTTTTTGTTGACGTCTATGAGCCAGATCCGCTTCATTTTTCCATTCTTCTTAAAAATTTAGAGCAGAATCTGTGCACGCGCGTTGTGCCACACAATGCCGCTGTATCCAATAAAAATGGGAAGGCTCATTTTACACGTGTTCTTGGCAACACGACAGGGAGCCATTTGACTGGGTCTAAAGAGTCTTATGGGGAAAAAGAGACAATTGTCGTAGACGTTCAAGATATTAAAGAGATTGTCAACTCTGTTGATTTAATCAAGCTAGATGCCGAAGGACATGAAAAAGAGATTCTTTTTGACCTTACTGCAGAGAATTGGAAGAGTATGGATGCGATGATCGAAGTTGGAAGTCAGGAGAATGCACACGGTATCTTTGCTTATTTGCAGAAGATCGGTGTCAATGCCTTTTCTCAAAAAACAGGCTGGAAGCAAGTCTTTTCCCTACAAGATCTTCCAACAAGTCATCGAGAGGGGAGTCTTTTTATTACTTCAAAATCTACAATGCCTTGGGGATAATATTCGTGAGTGATTATTTAATTATTGGAGCTGGAATTGTTGGTCTTGCAACCGCCTATCAGTTAAAACAGAGTGAGCCGAATGCCCGGATCACTCTGTTAGAAAAAGAGAGCGGTCCGGCATATCATCAAACCGGCAATAATAGTGGGGTCGTTCACTCCGGTATCTATTATAAACCGGGCTCTCATAAAGCACGCCACTGTATGGAAGGGCGGCTCGAATTATTACAATTTTGTGATAGACATGGCATCGCCTATCGAAAGATGCACAAGCTCATTGTGGCAACAGAAAAAGAAGAGTTGCCTCGGTTGCATGAAATTTATGCACGTGGTCTTGCTAATGGTGTTGCAGATAGTGCACTTCTTTGTAGAGAAAAGGTCCTAGAGATTGAACCTCACATTCAAGCTGTAGAGGCAATTCATATCCCTTCATGTTATGTGATTAATTATCGAAACGTTGCACAAAAGCTTGTCCAATTGTTACAGAGTTTGGGGTGCGAAATTCTTTTTCACGAAAAGGTGATTGGTATAAAAAATGATTCTGTAATAACAGAGAATCGCTCTTACTTCGCTAAAAAAATCATCAACTGTGCAGGGCTTTTCTCTGACCGTATCGCCAGACTCAACTCTTTACAAAAAGAGCAGCAGATTCTTCCCTTTCGAGGAGAGTACTATGAGCTCACAGAAAAGCGGTGCACTCTTGTCAATGGGCTCATCTATCCCGTCCCTGATCCACAATTTCCCTTTCTCGGGGTCCATCTGACGCGCATGATCGATGATCGGGTTGAGGCGGGACCAAATGCAGTATTGGCTTATGCACGCGAGGGGTATAAGAAAAGTGATCTGAATTTTAAGGACCTTACAGAGATGCTCACTTACCCCGGCTTCTGGTCCATGGCACGGCGTTATTGGGATGTTGGTCTTCAAGAGCTCTATCGCTCTTGGAGCAAAAAAGCTTTTGTACGCACTCTTCAAAAACTCATGCCGACACTACAAGGAGAGGATCTGATTCGGGGAGGCTCTGGCATCCGGGCTCAACTTGTGACGCGCCAAGGGAGAATGGTTGATGATTTTTCGTTTGTCAGGGAAGGGAACTGTTTGCATGTTCTCAATGCTCCATCTCCTGCTGCAACGGCAAGCTTCTCTATAGGACGATACATCGCTGAAACGATAAAAAATTAATTGATTTTATACCCAAGATGATTCAAAACTTGGTTTTGGGCTTTGGCTTGTCCTTAAATCCGAATTTTGAATCACGTTGGGTATAACCTCGACTGTGCAAATTATGTGGAAGGCTATGTTTCGTTATCCGTTAGTAGTATTACTTGGTCTAACTACTTTATATGGAGCTGAACAAATTGGCATTATAGGGGGGAGCGATTTATCATTGTTCCCCTACGCAGCTTTTGTAGACCAGAATGGAATTGTTACTGATCTCAGCCCTTCTATACCCCTTTCATTTGGAGAAATTTTTAGTGTTGGGATCAATAGCATGGGGGCTGGAATTATCGCAGGACACTCAGGGGTGGCCCTTGTTGCTCCTAACGGGTCATTGACAATTGTCTCTGGAGGGACTTTTCCTGCAACAACCGGAGACTTTTCTAGTGCTGCAATTAATGATTCAGGGAAGGGGATCGTTGGTGGTCAAGATTCTATGACAACTTTTGCCTATGCAGCATTTATCGCCCCAGATGGAACTCCTACAAGTCTGGGAGGGAGTCTCTTCCCATCACAAGGAAACATTCGAAGCGTTGCGATTAATAACTCAGGGATTGGAATCATCGGAGGGGAGGATTCAGCTGGCCCCATTTCTACATATGCTGAACGCGTAGATGCTGACGGGACATTAATTCCACTTGTCGGTAGTCCATTACCTGTACGTGGATTCATTAGGAGTGTAGCAATTAATAGTTTAGGTTCAGGGATTATTGGAGGACAGGATGACAATGGGAATTTTAAATATGGAGGACTTGTCTCTCCAAATGCTTTTCTCACGCCGATTACAGGGCTCAATTTTTCATCGTCTCATGGATCTATTGCGTCAGTTGCTATTAGTGATACGGGGACTGCTATCATCGGAGGATTTACGATTGTTATTATCAGAAGTGCCTATGCTGCTCTAGTCTCCCCAGATGGTATAGCAAGAGAATTGTCCAGTAGTAACTTCCCCATGCTAGATGGAGTAATTTCTAGCGTAGCAATTAATAGTTCAGGGGAAGGCATTATAGGTGGGCAGAATTTGGGAATATCGGGTCCAGCGTATGCAGCTTTTGTCTCTCCACAGGGTATTTTAAGAGAGATCCCTCTCTCTACTGTTGTGCCGGATGGGGTGGTTTTCACTGTTGCAATTAATGAAGCAGGTCTTGGACTTATTGCCGCAGAAAGTGCTGGTATTTCAAATTATGCCGCACTTGTTGCGCCAAATGGCGTGCTCACACCTTTGACAGGAAATGGCTTCTCATCCACAAATCTAGTTATTCTACAAGTTGCTTTGAAAGAGGTCGCTATCCCAACGTCTATTGGCTCCTTGTGGAACGCCATTAACTCACAACTTGCAGCGGCCTACGCCCTGGAATCCCATTTGATCACCTCAATCGCTACGGACCCATTTGCTTTGAATGATCCTTGCTGTAACCAAGAATCCATTGCGTGCTCTACTCCTTATACACTTTGGCTCTCTCCTTTTGGCGCCTCTATCAAACAGAACGCAACAGGTTCTAACTCTTCTTTGCGAGATGATATTGGAGGTGCTCTTCTAGGCTTTGACTATCGCATTCCAGACTCCACGTTCCTTTTCGGTACAGGTATCGGCTACAGTTACAACAGTACCCATTATGGAAATGAACCAAATCGCGGCACCCTCCAAGAAGAGCTGCTCTTTGTTTATAGCGCCTATCAACGACAACATTTCTGGATCAATGCAGCCTTATGGGGCGGTCTTTACCAAATGACAAACAAACGCTACACACTCTCATCCATTCGCTCGACCACAGGCACAGACGGCTGGCTCTTCACACCGCACTTGGAAGTAGCGGCACCTCTATCCATTTTTGACGATGGAATACTCTCTTTTGAACCCTTTGCCATGGCAGACTTTGTTAACAATTGGCAGCACCATTTTACAGAACATGGAGCCTCAGGCCTCAACCTTCAGCTCACAGATCAATGGACCTCCGTCTTACGCAGCGAAGTAGGCTTCCGCTTCTACCAAGCGCTCAACTACTCCTACGGCACCCTGCTTTTGCAAGAAAAAGTGAGCTATATTAACCAGAAGCCGTTTCATGCAGGGTCTGTCACAACTTCTTTTGTGTCGTCAAGCTCAAGCTTCCCCATCGCTATTGGCAGCTCTCATATCCAAAACTTGGGCGGCTTCACCCTCCACGCCTCTTTTTTACCAAAAAACAACTCTCTTCCCTATGTATCCATAGACCTTTCCAAAGAGTCAGGTTTCCTCTATCGCGCCTACTTCCTTAACCTAGAAATAGGTAAAAATTTTTAGACTCCATTCTCTCGACTTTAAAGTCGAGACTCTCCCTAATTACAAATATCGGTTCTTGAGATAATCTTTAAAAGAAGGTATAATTTGGGTCAAAAAGGGTGAAAAATCAATGTCGACAGATCAGTTTTTTCAGTCTGAATACAAATATGGATTTGTCACAGATATTGAGATGGAGAGTATCCCTAAGGGGCTTTCAGAAGAGACAATCCGCAGAATCTCTGCGATTAAAAAAGAACCTGACTTTCTTTTGCAGTTTCGTCTAAGAGCTTTTGAAAAATGGAAGGGGATGAAAGAGCCTAATTGGGCCAAACTCGGCTACCCCCCTATCGACTATCAAAATATTTGCTACTATTCAGCTCCTAAAAAAAAACAGGCAATTAAAAGTTTAGATGAGCTCGATCCAGAACTTCTTCGTACATTTGAAAAGCTTGGGATTCCGCTCGATGAACAGAAACGTTTGTCGAATGTCGCTGTCGACATTGTTTTTGACTCGGTTTCGATTGGAACGACGTTTCAAAAAAAATTAAAAGAGGCAGGTGTTGTCCTCTGTTCGATTACAGAAGCCGTTGAGCTCTATCCGGAGCTTGTCGAAAAATATTTAGGCAGTGTTGTTCCGATTGGGGATAATTACTTTGCGGCTCTGAATTCTGCTGTCTTTTCCGATGGCTCTTTTGTCTATATTCCTAAAGGGGTTAAATGCCCGATGGAACTCTCTACTTACTTCCGCATTAATGACAAGGAGACAGGACAATTTGAGCGGACACTGATTATCGCAGAAGATGATTCTTATGTGAGCTACTTAGAGGGCTGTACAGCGCCGGCCTACGACAAGAATCAGCTCCATGCGGCGGTGGTTGAGCTTGTTGCGCGCGATAGAGCATGGATTAAGTATGCAACGGTGCAAAACTGGTATGCGGGCAATAAAGAGACGGGAGCTGGTGGTATTTTCAACTTTGTCACAAAGCGAGGGCGCTGTGCTGGCTTTAAGTCAAAAATTTCATGGACGCAAGTAGAGGTTGGCTCTGCGATTACGTGGAAATATCCGAGCTGTATCCTACAAGGCGATGAATCAGTTGGTGAATTTTATTCGGTTGCTTTAACAAATGGCAAGATGCAGGCAGATACCGGAACAAAGATGATTCACCTAGGGAAAAAGACCAGGTCAACGATTGTTTCAAAAGGCATTGCGGCAGACGCCTCGCGTAACAGCTATCGCGGGCTTGTTCATATTGCAAAACGGGCTGACGGGGCGCGCAACTACACGCAGTGCGACTCGATGCTTGTCAAAGATAAATGTTGTGTCACAACCTATCCGTATATTGAAGTTGGCAATCCGAGCTCTTCTGTTGAACATGAAGCGTCTACTTCAAAAATGAGCGCGGATCAGCTCTTTTATTTGCGCGCGCGTGGCATCTCTCAAGAAGAGGCGATTCATATGGTTGTGAACGGTTTTTGTAAGCGGGTGATCCAGGAGCTGCCTCTTGAATTTGCGGCAGAGGCTCAAAAATTATTGACCTTAAAATTAGAAAATTCGGTGGGCTAATGCTATTGATTAAAAAACTATGTGTGGAAATTGAAGGTAAAAAAATTCTAAAAAGTTTTGATTTGCAGGTCCTTCCAGGAGAGATTCACGCTTTAATGGGGCCAAATGGTGCGGGGAAATCGACACTTGCTAAAGTCCTGGCAGGTCACCCCGATTATGAGGTGACAAGCGGGGAGATTCTATTTCAAGGTAAGGATCTGCTCGAGCTAGATCCGGAAGAGCGCGCCCATCTTGGTCTTTTTATGAGTTTTCAGTACCCTCTGGAGATCCCGGGTGTTAGTAACGAGCAGTTTTTACATGCAGCGTATAACGCGTGTGCTAAAGCCTCGGGGAAAGAGCTCCTTTCAGAAGAGGCTTTTGAGAAAAAACTTGTAGAAAAAATGGCACTTGTTGAAATGCGCACAGAATTCCGAGGAAGATCGTTGAATGAAGGTTTTTCAGGAGGAGAGAAAAAGCGCAATGAGATCCTGCAGATGGCGTTACTTGAGCCCTCTCTTGCTATTTTGGATGAGACAGATTCAGGCCTGGATATTGATGCGATGCGGATTGTGGCGCGTGGGGTGAAGAGCTTGATGGATCCTACTCGGTCGCTCATTTTAATTACCCACTATCAGCGCCTGCTCGACTACATTCCACCCGATTTTGTTCACGTTGTACTCGATGGAACAATTGTTGAGTCAGGAAGTAAAGAACTTGCGTTGA
Source organism: Chlamydiota bacterium (assembly GCA_013287705.1). Lineage (GTDB taxonomy): Bacteria > Chlamydiota > Chlamydiia > Chlamydiales > Rhabdochlamydiaceae > JABDDH01. The sequence goes on from JABDDH010000028.1 coordinate 12,197, forward strand.
AGTTAGAAGAGCGCGGCTATGATTTTCTCACCCCACAAGGCGCATCATGCTAGAGGCGCTAACATCTTTTTTTTCACAAGCGCCACAGGATGGGCTATATGAGATGCGAAAAAAAGCCTGGGAGAAGTTTTTAACGCTCGGGCTTCCAGAAAAACGCGACGCGTTTCAGTATGTCTCTTTACATCGGCTCTCTGTAGAGATGACCTGTTCTGACTCTGTCAAAGAGGGTTTTGTTGAACAGATTCCAGAAGCTTCTCGTCACTCCTACTTTGTCTTTGTGAATGGATCCTTGCGCCTTGATCTATCAGATGTAACGGCTTTACCAGAATCGGTTGTCGTATCTGATCTGCACTCTGCGATGCGTACCTATGGGACGCTGTTGCACAATCGCTTTCAGAAGAGTCTGCAAGAAGAGAGTAATCCTTTTGTCTATTTGAATTTAGCTCTACATACATCTGGCCTTTTTTTATACGTTCCCCCGGGTGTCGAAATAGAGGTTCCTGTTCACTGTTTGTTTGTCACTTCTGGGGTTTCAGCACCGCGCCTGCAGCTTTTTGTTGGTAAGGGGTCTATTTTGAGCCTTGTCACAACGACACTCTCTCTAGGAGAGGGATTGTGCAACGTCGTTACTGATATTCAGCTCGATGATGGAGCTCGGTGCACCACGCAGACAGAAGCTCTTGCCCTACAAGGCTCACACTTTCACGCCCTGCGTGCAACACTCAAACGCAACGCAACGCTCAAGACACTGAGTCTCATTGATCAAGGAGATTTATTTCGTTTCGATGCTCTGGTTTCCCTTCTTGGTGAAGGAGCAGAAGCGGAGATGCGCGGACTGTGGCAGCTTGATGAGAAGAGCGAAGCGCATGTGCACATTGTTATGGATCACGGGGCGCCGCACACGCGTTCTTTGCAAAAATTTAAGGGACTTCTAGAAGGCTTTAGCCGATCAAGTTTTGAAGGAAAGATTCTTGTCAGACAAATTGCACAAAAGACAGAGGCGTATCAGCTCAATCAGAACCTTGTTTTAGGGGAGCATGCACAAGCTTACAGTAAACCCAACCTTGAGATTTTTGCCGACGATGTCAAAGCGTCTCATGGGACAACCGTCTCACAGCTGGATCCTGCAGCCCTTTTTTATTTAAAGACGCGTGGCCTTGAAGAAAAAATTGCGCGATCCCTTTTAGTCGATGCGTTTTGTCATGAGATGAGGCAGTCGTGAGAGAATTTCGAGACAAGTTCCCCATCTTTCAAAACAATTCTTTAATTTATTTTGATACAGCCGCAACGGCTCAAAAACCGCGTGTTGTGATCGAAGCGATGAGTCAGTTTTATGCAGAAGAGTATGGGACAGTGCACAGGGCAATTTACAAGCTCGCCGCTCACTCGACCCTGCGCTATAATCAGACACGCGAAATTGTGCGCAGATTTCTGAATGCAGAACATGTTGAAGAGATTATCTTTACGCGTGGGACAACAGATGGGATTAACCTTGTTGCCGCTTCATTTTCAGAGGCTTTTATTGAGAAAGGAGATGAAATTCTTATCTCGGCTATGGAACACCACTCCAATATTGTTCCGTGGCAGTTAGCTGCACAAAAACGCGGTGCTCTCCTAAAGGTGATTCCGATCAGTGACTCTGGAGAATTAATTCTCGAGTCGATAGAAAAGCTCTTAACGCCACGGACAAAAATCCTTAGTCTGACACACATTTCCAATGCCCTCGGCACAATCAATCCGATCAAAGAGATTATTGCGATGGCCCATAAAAATGGGACAAAAGTCTTGATCGATGGCGCGCAAAGTGCGGCGCATATGCCTGTCGATGTTCAAGCCCTTGATGCTGATTTTTTTGTCTTTTCAGGCCACAAGGCGTTTGGTCCAACAGGCGTTGGAGTGCTTTATGGGAAAAGAGAGCTCCTAGAAGCGATGCCTCCTGTGCAAGGGGGAGGGGACATGGTCGATACAGTGACATTTGCCAAGACGACATATCAGCCGTTACCCACGAAATTTGAATCTGGAACGCCGATGATCGTAGAGGTGATTGGCCTTGGCGCCGCCCTTGAATTTATTGAATCTTATGGCAGAGAAGAGATTCAAGCGTATACTCACGAATTACTGACTTGCGCAACGGAGCAATTACGACAGATTGACGGTTTAAAGATCATAGGAACGGCTCAAGAAAAAGGTCCCATTATTAGTTTTGTCCTTGATGGGGTTCATCCGCTTGATCTTGCAACACTCATGGATACAAAACAGATTGCCATGCGCACAGGCCATCTTTGTGCCCAGCCTCTTTTGCTACATTTTGAGCTCAAGGCTGTTTCACGCATCTCGTTTGCGCCCTACAACAACAAAGAAGAAGTAGACCGTTTTGTTACTACTCTTGAAATGATGAAAATAGCCCTTTTGCGCTGATCTTTTCAGATTAAAAGATCGAGCTCCGCTTTAGATTGAGTTGCCCAAAAATAACACTCCTCGCTACTTGCGCTCATTTGGCGGATCACTATGAACTAGAAAGTTTATCCTGATGATTTTAAGGTGCTTACGTCTATTCACTAGCTTCACCTTGAATTTTATAAGTCGATTTAGATTTTACAAGGTAGCTCTATACCCAAACAACTTGAAAAGTTGGTTTTTGGCGTCGTCGGGCGGCCACCAAATTTGTTCCCACCTGCATCGCTAAACTTTTTAAGTTTAGCTGCTTCGGCGTCGGCTCCGCCTGACCAAATTTGAGGCGCCTCCTTGCCAAATTCCCAACTTTTCAAGTCATTTGGGTATAGCCAAAGCAA
>JABDDH010000029.1 GCA_013287705.1 Chlamydiota bacterium
CTTGCGTTTTGCAGACAAAGCTGCTGGTTGCAGCGGTTTTGAGTATGTCCTCGACTATTCAGAAAAAGCGACATCTGAAGACGAAATTTTCACTTCCCATGGCGTTGAAGTTCACGTCAATAAGAAAATCGTCTCTCGCCTCATCGGCTCTCAGATTGACTATGTCGACGGCCTTAATGGTTCTGGCTTCAAAATCAGCAACCCGAATGCCAAAGGCTCTTGCGGCTGCGGCAAATCCCAAAGCTACTAGTAAAAAGCAAGAGGAGAGTCAGAAGACTCTCCTCAAAATCGCATACGAATAGGATTTATATTTTAAAGAGAGGGTTTTTGTACGGCTTCCTCTAGGAAGAGCTCTTCAACCGTCTCTTTCAATGTTTTAATCCCCTCTGGAAATCCGGCGCGAACCAAGATTTCGTTGAGGTGACTGAGTTCTTTTTCTAGAAAGTCGACCTGTGTCTCCAATCTAGAAACTTTTGTCTCCAAATTTATTTTATTGTTCATAAAATAGCTCCTAAATTATTAATTATTATTAGCACGCTATCCGCTTAACATTATAATGTGATTTAATAGATTAAAACAATATAATTAAACACTTTTCCAGTCTTCTTGCCTACCCAAGTTTTGAGGTTGTTCGATTTGAATGACTTCAGTATACTCCCGGAATTGCCTCCTACAAGGAAGTGAGTATGGAAACAGAACCTTTTCGATCAGTTCTTATTTTTGGCCCTCCAGGCTCTGGAAAGGGCACCCTTGGTAAATTTTTGAGCAGCGCAGGGAACCATTTTCATCTCTCTTCAGGAGACATTTTTCGAGGTCTCTCTCCAGAATCGGCGTCAGGTAAACTCTACCATACCTATGCCAGTAAAGGACATCTCTTGCCTGATGAGGTGACCCTCCAGATCTTTCGTAACTATGTTGGTGGGCTTATTGCGACAAATCGGTACTTCCCTCATGAACAGCTTCTTCTGCTCGATGGGGTGCCAAGAACCCTAAAACAGGCCCAAATCTTAGAAAAAGAGCTTCACGTTGTGCGGATTATCGTCTTAGAGATGAATAATATTGAGGGGCTGATTAAACGGATGGTTCGTCGGGCAATCATCGAGAAACGGATGGACGACAAAGATGAAAAAATCCTTCGAACAAGAATGCAAGTCTATGAAAAAGAGACGCTTAGTCTTTTAAACCACTATCCTCAAGAACTAATCTCCAGATTTAATGCCGATCAGAAGCCTCTAGAGGTGCTGCGCGATGTTCTGGTCTCACTATCCCCAGTATTAAGCGCTCAAAATTAAAAATAATAGAAATATTTAATATTATAAGATGCATCTGTTGTTAATAATTCGTTTTGTTGTAAAATAGAGGTGCAGAAGGAATAAACCAGGTGGTTTTATATGACAGTAACAAATATTACCCCACAGTGCTGGTTACAACAACGGGGTCAGGAGGTCCCGGCTCTTTTATCCGGTAGTGAACTGTCTAAGCAGTATACCGTGGCCAACCTCTCTTCAGCCACACGTCCTTTCTTACAAGACCCAGGAAGCTTTCAAGTCATGCGTACAACTGTGGCGCTTAATGCTGCCCAGGGGGCAATCAAATCGATCGAGGCTAAAGAAGAGTATCAGAAGACAAAAAGGGCCGGAGACACGCAAGGGTCTATCTCTGCGGCGTTTCATCTCGTGGCTCGGTTGTTTCAGACTCTAGGGGGAGCAGTTGGGGGAGTAGCAGCATCTCTTGCCGGCTTTTGCATCACACATAAGGTCCCTATGGCAATTGGAGCGGTGATTGCGGTAGGTGCCGCAGCATTCTGGTTGGGAATTGTCTCAAGTATCTTAATAGGGGTATTTTATGTATTTATTGCGCTGCGCAGAGAACATGAACGTGAAGAGATTAATTTGTTGAAACAGAGTTTAGGGGAAAATCCCATAGAATCCTTGCTCGAAAAACTTAAAAGCGAAGAGACATTCCTTAAAGAAATTACCCGTTATGAAAGACTTCTTGGCAAAGCAACAGCTGTAGCCCTTGTTCGTTTGTCTTTAGGGGAGCAGACGGAGGAGTTGCAACAATCTGTTACTGAAGGGATTAAAGCGCTTGGGATGAAAAAACTGATGGGAAAAGCAACGATGAGCGTCTGTCTTATGGGTCTTGTGTCGATTACGCTCACAGCCCTTACAGCTTGTGGAGTTATTGTCATTGCGCCATGGCTCCTCATTGCACTTCCTTTCATCGTTGGGTGCGGCTGGGTCCTTATTGATGGTAAGGCGCTACTCGATGCCCTTGATACGCAAGCTTGTCGCAAAAGAGACCTGGTGACAAATGGCCTGCATACACTACTGGTCATTGGTGTGACAATCGGGGCTCTTTTTTTCGCAACAACCCCTCTTGCGCTGGTTCTGATCACGCTATTTGGGGCTTTTTCTCTTCTAATCAATGCCATTGTCTTTTACAAACAGTTTAGAAAACAAACAATTGCCAAATTAACTAGTTAAGTTTATAATTATACTGTAACAAAGTTGGTGATTATGACTAAAACAACATTAGAATCAAGTAAGACATCAGCTTCAAGCAGTGACTTGCCACTCGACACTTTTGCTCAACAAATTGAAAATGAACAACTTAAAGAAGTAGAGGTTGCTCAAGAGGTCTTAGAAATGCAAGGCTGGGTCGCTGATGGCTCCTATGCTTGCCGTAACTTTTTGGTAGGACCTGGCGAGCCGATTATGGGACTTACCACTGTTTGGCTTGCAGTATCTGGGGTCTTTGGCTGGAAAAAGACAAGAGAATCAATTGCAGCTGGACAAATTAGCAAAATTTTCGGTTACATGCTCTTAACACTCTACGCCCTCTTAATTCTTGGCGGTTCGACTTTTCTTGGAGTCAGGGCTCTTGCGCTGGCATCTTATTTTGTTGTTAACACGGTTCTTGCAGAGGCAACGACAATTGTCTCAACTCTTGGGGGGACACTGCTCTCTGTGCTCTTTGTTGTGATGTTTGCGATGAGCATGCACAAACTCGCCATGCTTCTTAAATTGCGTCTGATGACAAGCAAAAAGTTGGCTGACTATTGCACAAATAATCCGCAAGAGGCCAATCGGCTGGTTGGGAGGAAGGTGTCAGAGGGTGATAACCTAGACGCAGTTCATCGAGCAATGACAATTAAGGCCCTAAAAGAGATACCGCAAGTTCTTCTCTCCCTTGTCGGTATTGCCTCATTTGTACTTGGATTTGTCGCGGTTGCGCCGATCGTTCCACTGGTTATTGGTATTGTTCTTTCTTTCTTATGGATCATTTTTGATGGGCAGGGGCTCTACGATACTCTTAAGGATAAAGAGGTAGGAAAATACGATACAAAGTTGATCTTGACGCACGTCTTAATCGGTCTTGCCTCTACAGTTGGAGCAATTGCACTGACCGCGCTCTTTGCGACAGGTATTGTCCCTCTAGTTCTGATCTGTCTCATCGGATCGATCTGGCTTATTTTAAACGTCTGCACCTATCTCCACATGCGACAAAAAAGAAAAGCTTTAGAAGCTTTAAAGCAGACCTGATATTTTGAAGGGAAGGAGACTTCTCCATGTCGGATGCTTTAATCGATAATTTTCTCTCTTATCTCAGAGCAGAACGGGGTCTGGCATTCAATACGATCCTTGCCTACAAGTCAGATCTAACGATTTTTTTTGCTTTTTGTTCTAAGGAACTTCAGAGCATCTCTCAAGAGGATTTTTTCCTTTTTCTCGCTTTTTTAAAGAGTCGCAACTATGCAGAAAGTTCGATTTTTCGTCTGATCACAACGCTGAAGAGTTTTTTTCAATTTCTCAAAAAAGAAGAGCTCTTATCTCACGATGTGACCCATTATCTAGAGAATCCAAAAATATGGCAGACAATCCCTGAGGTGCTTTCAGTCGAGGAGATGGGGCGGTTGCTTGAGGTGCCAGATCCAGAGACTTTTGTGGGCATGCGTGACAGAGCCATTTTACAGCTTTTATATGCTGCGGGTTTGCGCGTCTCAGAACTGTGCGCCCTTAACCTTCAAGACTTAGATGAAAGTTGTGTGCGTGTTAAGGGTAAAGGTGGCAAGGAGCGTATCGTTCCTGTCCATAAAACAGCTCTTAGGGCCGTTGATCAGTATCTTCTTTTATACCCAAATGACTTTTCAAGTCATTTGGGTATAGTAACAGGCAAAAAAGAGGGGAAGCCACTTTTTGTAACAGAAAGAGGGGAGCGGATTGACCGGATAACGATCTGGAAACGCATCAAAGAGTATGGACAAAAAGCCTCGATTACAAAGAGCATCTCACCGCATACCCTGCGCCACAGTTTTGCCACTCACTTGCTAGAAAATGGGGCAGATCTGCGCTTGATTCAAGAGATGCTCGGACATGCGCAGATTGCGACAACAGACCGGTATACTCACATCAGCCAGAGTCATCTACAAAAGGCTTTTGACGCGTTTCACCCAAGACCCTGAGAATCGATTTTGGAGCGCAGTAGCTGGTTCACAAGCTCTGGAGAGGCTTTGCCTTTACAGCGCTTCATGACCTGACCCACAAGAAAGTCAAAAGCTCTTCCTTTGCCGGCTAGGTAGTCGCGTACCGACTCACTATTTTCAGCAAGAACGGCATCGACAAGAGGCTCGATACTCGCTGTATCAATCGGACGAAAATCGGGATTCTCCTGCACGATATGAGCTGGGTCCTTCTGTGGGTTCTGGACCATCTCGTCAGCAACGCTTTTTGCAATTTTGCCCGTAATTGTTCCTGAATCAATTAAATTGACCAGAGTCGCCACGTGATGTGGGGGAATCTCCAATTTGAGAAGTGTTGTATTATTCTGTTTTACTCTACCGGAAAATTCAACAAGTAGCCAATTGCAGAGACTTTTTGCGTTGGAGGAGTTTTTTAGCGTCTCTTCAAAATAGTCGGATGTCGGCTTATCAGAGACAAGTTGGACGGCTGCATCGCGTGACAGCCCAAGGACCTCGACGTAACGCTTATAGCGCGCAGCCGGTAATTCTGGGAGATTGTTGCGAATCTCTTCAATAAATGCATCCGTTAAGAGAATTGGAGGAAGGTCGGGTTCCGGAAAGTAGCGATAGTCTGCAGGTTTTTCTTTTTTGCGCATTAAGATAGTCTCTTTTTTCTCAATGTCAAAACGGTAGGTTCCCACCTGAATATCGCCCTCTTGCTCATAGATGCGGATCTGGCGAGCAATTTCGGCATTGATCGCAAGCTCCATATGATGGAACGAATTCATGTTTTTGATTTCGATCTTGGGACGCAACGCCGTCTCTTGCTTTCTGCGCACAGAGACATTGACGTCGATCCTGAGGGAGCCCTCTTCCATATTACAGTCGGAAATATCGAGATAGAGCAAAATTTCTCGAAGAGCCATGGCGTAACTTGAGGCCTCTCGTGCAGAGTGCATGCAGGCGGTTGAGACGATCTCAATCAGAGCTGTTCCGGCCCTGTTATAGTCGATGCCGGCAAAGTTGGAAAAATGCTTTAACATGCCCGTATCATCTTCAATATGAGCGTGATCGATACTAAATTTTTTTAATTCCCCATCAAGTTCAACGACAACTTCGCCCCCAACAATAATTGGCTCTTCGAATTGGGTGATTTGAAAGTTGCGCGGGTTGTCAGGATAGAAATACGATTTCCGATCAAATCGACTTTTGCGTGCTATATGAGAGTTAAGCGCACAACCGAGTTGGACAGCTTTTTTTACTGCTTCACGATTAAGGATGGGGAGTGTCCCCGGCTGTCCTGTACAGACGCTTGTGATATTGGTATTTGGCTCATCACCAAAACGGTTAGGCGCTCTGCTAAAGAGTTTAGAGCGAGTATTGAGCTGGGCATGGATCTCAAGCCCAATCACAGGTTGCCATTCTTGGATCATAACGCCTCCGCAGCAAATGGGGGAATCTGTTTGTGCCACTGTGTGTGACTTTCATAAAGATGCGCCAAAGAGAGAAGAGAGCTATCTTTACACGATGGAGAGAGAAGCTGCAACCCAAAGGGTTTTTTATCACTTGAAAAGCCGGAAGGAACGCTGATTGCTGGAAGCCCTGCTAAATTGGCTGAGATTGTGTAGATGTCTTGCAGGTACATCTGTAGCGGATCTTGGAGTGATCCGAGCTCAAAAGCTGTCGTAGGAGACGTCGGCATCGCAACATAGTCGCAGAGCGCAAAAACTTCATGAAATTTTTTAATAATCAGAGTCCGGACTTGCTGTGCTTTTCTGTAGTAGGCATCTTTGTAGCCGGAGGAGAGGACATAAGTGCCCAGTAAAATGCGATTTTTCACCTCAGGCCCAAACCCTTGTTGGCGCGACAGATCGTAGAGCTCTTCTAAATTTTTGAATCCTGAAGCACGCGTGCCATAACGAACTCCATCAAACCGGGCAAGATTTGTTGAAGCCTCAGCTGTTGCAAGAATATAATAGACAGCAATGGAGAGGTTTAGAATTTCAAGATCAATATCAACAAGCTCAAGGCCGGCCGATTTTAGCTCCCGTATCGCCTCTTCAAAATTTTTTCGCGCCTCAACAGATAACCCTTCAAGGAAGCGCCAGGGGATGCCAACTTTTAACCCTCGGGGCGAAAAATTCTTCAACTCTTCACGGTATTTTTCTTGAGGGATGGAAAGATTTGTTGCGTCATCATCTGTGTGACGTGCAATCACTTCCATCAAAAGAGCTGCATCGGAGACACTCCTGGCAAAAGGGCCGATTTGATCTAAAGAAGAGGCAAAAGCGACAAGACCCGATCTTGAGACTCTGCCATAGGTCGGTTTAAAGCCGACAATGCCGCAAAAAGCTGCAGGTTGTCTAATCGAACCGCCCGTATCGCTACCAAGAGAGAGGGGAGAGAAGCCGGCGGCGACGGCTGCCGCAGAACCTCCTGAAGAGCCTCCGGGAGATGCGTTTAAATCCCATGGATTTTTTGTTGGGAAAAAAGCCGATTTTTCTGTTGAGGAGCCCATAGCAAATTCATCGCAGTTTGTCTTGCCAATGATGAGAGCATCTTCTTCTTCCATGAGCTGAGAGACAGTGGCATCAAAAACGGCTCTATAGTTTTCAAGAAACTTTGAACCACACGTCGTTATCTCTCCTTTAAGATGGATATTATCTTTAAGTGCAATGGGGATCCCTGCAAGTTTCCCAAGTTGTGCACCAGATTTTCGTTTCAGGTCTAGTAGACGAGCCTTTTCTTTGACACGCTCGCTACAGAGAGATAAAAAAGCCTGAATCTTTGGGTCGTGGTTGGCAATACGCTTTAGATGGAAAGAGACGATTTCTTGGGCTGAGACCTCTCCATTTTTGAATTGCTCGCTTAAATTTTGGGCTGAAGTATAATGCATTTTCATGACTCGAATTTAATAACCGATGGAACGCGGACCATGCCACCGATTGTCTCAGGGACATTTTCAAGAAATTCTTTTTTGGAAATGAGCTCTCCTATGATGTCATTGCGCATGGAGTTGCCAATAGAGAGGACCTGACTACACGGCTCAACTCCATCTGTGGGAATGGCTTGGAGTTGTTCAATATAGGTGAGGATGCGATCAAGGCTCGTCCGAAATTTCTTCTTTTCATCTTCTGTGTACGCAATATGAGCCAGGTGTGCAAGGCTCGCAAATTCCTCTTCATTTAACATAAAAATAGGCTTCCATAAAATATTACTGTCGGTTAGTGTACGATTTTTAGGGCCGTAAAGTCAAAGGGATTTATATTGATGAAACAGATTATTGTCTATGTCGATCAAGGAGTTGATGGGGCGTCTCTCAAGCAATTAGTGAAGAATCTATACCAAGAAGTTGATCTATCCCAATACCTGATTCGTCGCATGGATGCAGAGACTCTGAAAACAGGGGATTGGGAAAAAGAGACCGTACTCCTCATTATTCCAGGCGGTAGAGACGTCTATTATCATACAGCGCTAGATGGGTGTGGGACAGATAAAATTCGGCAGTTTGTTGAGGCAGGTGGCCACTATCTGGGTCTTTGTGCCGGTGCCTACTTTGCTTCTGCTGGTATTGAGTTTGAACGGGGGGGGAAGATGCAGGTCTGCGCTAAGCGTTCACTCTCTTTTTTCCCAGGCACGGCAATTGGCCCCGCCTATGGGCCTAATAAATACTCCTATGAGTCGCAGCAGGGAGTCGAAGCGGCTCTAATTTCTCATCAGAATGAGAGCTGTTTTGTTTATTACAATGGCGGCTGTTTTTTTGATATTAACGACTCTTTTTCTCACGTTAAGACCCTTGCCACTTATCAGCACTTAGAGAATGAACCGCCAGCTATCCTCTCTTGCCAGGTCCAGAATGGACTTGCTATTTTAAGCGGGGTTCACATTGAATTTAGCAGTCAGTTTTTGTCGCGTCAGGATGAGCATATTCAGCGCATCTACCCTTATCTGTGTAAAGATGAAAAGAAACGGCGACAGCTTTTTCGCGATCTTCTTTCCCAATTTTCTATGAACCTATCCAGCTAAACAAAAAGTGACGCTTTTTTGAGCCTTTTCCCCGGATTTCAGCCCGCTTTTTTGGCTTACTTTTTAACTCACCTTACGCAAAAGATCCGCTCCTTCGTCTGCATCTTTTGCGTAAGGTGAGTTTTTAAGTATGTCCTTCGAAAGCGGGCTGAAATCCAAGAAAAATTCTCTAAAAAATCGTCAGTTTTTTTAGTTGGATAGGTTCATCGACTTGACAAATAGATAAAAATTATTTAACAATGAGATTATGAGGAAGTGTTGAACTCAATTGTGTCAATTTTTTATTGAATAATGCATAAGGAGTAGAGGATGAGAAAATTTATTAGTTTTATCGCGCTTGTTTTAATTATCGTGGGAGCGCTTAACTGGGGTCTTTGGGGATTTTTCCAGTTTGACTTAGTTGCTTATTTATTTGCTGGTAATACAACAATGGCAAGCCGTGTAGTTTATTCTATTATTGGCCTTGCCGGCGTTTGGAGTTTAAGCTTTATTTGCAAATGCCTCCACATGAACTGCTGCAAATGCTGCTCATGCAAATCAGGCAAAAACGGTAGCTGTAAGTAAGTTATTTGACTTGTGACAAATAAAAAAACCCGTCTTAAAAGACGGGTTTTTTTTGGAAGTTTTTAAGCAGAGCGTTTCAATTCGTGCTCTAGGGCCTCTGTTGAGTTGTAGCAGTGGATAATTTTATCGTCATCAATCCAACCGGTGGCTGAGTGGATAACCGCATCAATGCTCTGTAAAAAATTATGAACGGCCCGAGGAAGACTTCCCCCAAGTTTTTGAGCGATACGACTCATATCAGGACCATATTTAAGAAGATCTGTTCGTGCTTTTTGTTTGGCGCGTTCAATTTGCATGTGGTTGCCCTCTTCTTTGAGTACAAGGAAGGTGCCAAAATCGGCCCGAATTTTGTGTTCTAAATCAAGCAGCTCTTGGTACATTTGTCTGCGATTAGAATAGGTGCTTGTTTTGCCATTAATATAGGGTCTTATAGGAAAATGGCGCGTCTCTTCTCGAGCGTAGGCTGGGCTTGAAGACCAATTATTGATTTGGCGTGTAGAAAGCGGCTGTTTCCATGCAAGAACGTTCTCTTTTTTCTTCAGAACAACCCGTTTTTTGCTCTTTACAGAGGATGTTGCTTTTCTAACTTTAGCTTTAGTGCGGCTTTTTACGTTAGCTTTAGAAGAGCGAACGCGGCTTTTTACTTTTGGTTTTTTCTTTAATTGAACCCTAGATCGGCTCTTAGTTTTTTTCTTTTTTACAACCTTTCCCATAACCCTCCCTGATTAAGACTTCTCTTAATTTGTTTATATATTAATTATTATTAATATTCAATTAATAATTTTAAATTAAATAAAAAATGCGGTTTGATTTTAATGTTTTGTTTTGCGACGATAGAGGCGGTCCATAGGGGAGGTCTCCTCTGTGGATTTAGAAACTGCAATATAAGGTGTTTATTATGAAACGTTTTATCGCATTAAGCGCTCTTTTGATGGCAACATCTGTTTATAGCTCAGAGACAGCTGAAGAGGTACAAAAAGAAATCACAATTCTTCCTTACTTTGGATCGGAAGATCTACCAGAAGATGAGATTGTCGATTTAGAAGATGATCTCGTCATTGAAGATGAGACTGTTGTAGAGTCAAAAGAAGGCGTTCTTCAGTAATAAAAAAATTAATATATTTATAATACATGCTCAAGAGGATTTGTCTTCTTGAGTATTTTTTTTGTTTTAACATTAAAAATATTTTTATTGTAATTATGAATTGTAATATATATTATGAAACTAAGAGATCGAGATGAGGAGGATCTACAATGAGTGGAAAATTGTTGAAAAAGAGTCCGTGGCGAACCATGTGGTTACAGCCGCGTCAAACCATTAAATCGATTGTGCAGAGCAATTCGAGACTACATTTTGGACCTCTTTCTCTTATTTATGGGATTCCATTCCTTCTTTATATCGCTCAGCTCTTTTCGCTTGGGGATAAATTGCCGATTCTCTGGATCTTGATCGGTTCTGTTGTATTGGGCCCTATTTTAGGGATGGCGGTTCTCTCTTTATCGGCTCTACTGATTACATGGACTGGGAGTTGGATTGGGGCAAAATTTAAATACTTAGATGTGAGGGCAGCGGTCTCTTGGGCAAAGATTACCGATAGTGTGAATTTACTTGCTTGGATTGTCCTTATTGGAATTTTTGGTAGAGAATTATTCAGTCAAGCATTTGCAACTGAGATGCCGAATAATTATCAGATGGGAATGCTTGCGATTGCGACACTTTTTCAAATTGCTTTGAGTATCTGGTCATTTATTTTGCTACTAAAGGGTGTGAGTGTCGTTCAAGGATTTTCTCTCTGGAAGAGTCTGCTTAATCTGATTTTAGCAGCAGGTTGCTTAATGGTAGGCGGATGGATTTTAGGAATAATTTTATGGTTAATATAAAGGGGGCATATGAAAAACCGGTTTTATGAGGTCTTAAAATCGATTGTGCTTGCGGCAAGTGCTGTTACACTTGTTCTTGTCAGTCCGATGATTGCAAAATCCGAGACAAAAGAGTTGCACAAGGTAGCAGCACTCAAGTCTGAAGCACAGTGGAAAGATTTTTACGCAGTCCCGGGAGCCTGCAGTATGAAATTTCCAGAGAAACCGGAGCATTTCACTGAAAAGATGAACGTGCCTGATGAAGGATATGATTTGCGCTATGACGCCTATATCTCAACAGTTGACAAACAGATGATTTTTATGCTTTTGATTGCTCAGTATCCGACCTTTGTAGATGAGTCTTATGCTCAAATGAGTTTGGAAGGCTTTCTCAATGGAATTTTGCGCCACAATCCAGGTAATCAATTGATCTTTGCAGATCTTCTCCTTGTCGATGGCAGAGAAGCTCTAGATTTTTTTATTCGAACAGGTGGAGTCTATTTTAAAGGCCGTGCGATGATGGTTAAAAATAGCTTGTATCTGATGGCAATGGAGTGCGAGGTACAGCATTACGATGAAAAACCGTACAACACCTTTGTCAATTCATTCAGTCTTGCCCAAGACAAAAAAGAACGATAAGAAGTAAGCGGGGAGTGTCGGCTGTGGATCAATCCACAGCCCATTAGGGCGTGTCGTCAATTGGCTTTATTTTGAGGATTTTGTCTTCTTTGTCCATTTTCAAGGCTCAAATTTGCCGAATTTCCCAATTTTGCCGCATTTTCCGCCCTGAAAATTGCCTAAAAAATACAAAAATCCTCAAAATAAAGCTAATTGACGACACGCCCTAGACTCCCTTCGAAAGAAGTCTATTTAAAACCCGAAGTCTATGTTGGCCTGCCCAAAGGGAGCGCCTTCGAACTTGAAGTATTTGCCGTGGTGGTTGTGCCTATCTTTGCTTAAGATCCAGCCTCCTCCATTCCAGCCGGCTCCAAAGCCCGCTGTGAGATGAGCGCCTTGTCTGTAGCTAAAATCGAGCTCGACACCTTTTGAGAAGACTTCGATAATTCCATCTCTAAAGGCGCCAGTACCCCCATCGATACGTCTTGGTTGGCGATAAGGGCCTCCAAATCCAACATATTTCATACTGGCAGACCATCTGGTGCCGAGTTTATGCTCAAGGGAGATGTTAAAAGGAAATATCAGATTGAGGGACCAATCTGGATTAATCGTCCAATCAACGCCCGCGACGGGCATTGTGTAGCCATTTTCAATGCCGACATAGCCAAAAACACCCACATGCAGTCCTAAATTCTGACAGTACTGATACCTTCCCCAGATCAAGCCGCTGTAGAGTCCAGATTGTGCAAAGTCAAAGGTTTTGGTGTCAACTGTTACGCCGGCATTAAAGACAAAGCGCCAGTTTTCAACCGATGTTGTTGCATAGCCGAGTGAGGCAATGGCATTTGTAAAATCCTCTTGGCTGAAGCGCGGATTCTCTTTCCACCCCAGATGCAGATAGGAGAGTCCGAGTTGCCAAATGAGGTTGTTGTTGCAGTTGATCTTCTGAGTGAAATAGATCGATGCATCGGCATCTTGATAATCGAGATGTTTTCCTTCTATCGGATCACTCTTAAAACGCGCGGGACCTACATACCGGTAGTCGCCTTCGAATTCAAAGCGGAGACCCTCTGAGACAAAGTTGTAGTCGCTGACAAGATCGTCGAAGTTTTCATTGGTAACAGGAGGAAAATCGAGTTCATCGGTTTCAATACCATCGGCATGGAGTAGATGTGTCGCAAGAACAAAAAGATAGGAATAATTCTTCACAGGGGACCTTACCTCGACTTTGTACATTTTTTGGGCCGATTTTCACAATCTTTTGACTTTAAGTGGGTTGAAAATTTTGCTCATGGCTTTTTAAGCCACTTTACAAAATTTTCAACCCACTTAAAGCCAAAATCTTGCAAAACTCGACTCCAAACATGTACGAAGTCGAGCTTACGTCTCTAAAATAGCGCCAGTTGTTTTAAAATGAACCTTTGACACTTCGTATAGCACATCTTTGCCGCGAGCAGCAACTAGATTTTTACCGATACGGATCACTTGACTTGATGCTCCTTTGGGAAGGGTGACATTGAACTGTGTGCTCAAGTTGGCAAGTCCTGAAACAAAAGAGGCGCGCGCTAAAATCGATGCGGCTGCAACGACAGGATCCTCTTCTGCTCGAGGACGCTGCGTGAGTGTGACATCGATTCCCTTTTTTTTGAGCATCCGTCCAACAAGATCTTGACTTGCAAATTGATCTAGAAGGACCTCTTTACATCCTGTTTGTGCAACAAGTTCACCAATGGCTGTCGCATGGGCCCAAGCGAGCAATTGATTGAGATTCTGAAACTGCTCATACATCTCATTATACCGTTTAGGAGAGATGCGGACAATCGAGTGGGGTGCTACGGCGCGAATTTTTTTTTCCATGGCAAGAATTGCCGGGTCACTCATTTTTTTGCTGTCTTGCACGCCAATTTTAAGGAGATTTTCGATCATTGTGCCATCTGCTTGGACAGAGGCGATGCAGAGCGGGCCAAAAAAGTCACCTTTGCCAGACTCATCAGAACCGATATGGGGAGTCATGTCACAAGATGCTTGCGCTGTCGGGTGGCTGTAGGCAAGGCTCTCTAAGATTTCAGGCTCTAGGTAAAAGGTGATAAACTCCTCTTTTTTTTTGCCCTGGACTGTCAGCTTGCCCGAAAGGTAGAGGGTACAAGAGACGCCCGATTTTTGTGCAGAAAAGAGGGTGTGGACAGGTTGAGAGAGTGAAAAGCCTTGCGAGAGAAGATCTTCGCGCAGCTTCTCTGCCTTTTCTAGACTAATTGTTGCGACAAAGCAGTTGCCAGACATCTTGCATAACCTCATTTGTTTGCCACATTCGTTCTTTTCTCGCAGTTTTTTATCTTGCTCACTTGCCGACTCTCTGGAGTCGGCTCCCTCGCGCGATACGAAACTGCAAGCAGTTTCTAAAAATCGGCGAGAAAATCTTTGAATTTTTCAAACAAAGCAGGTTGCGCAAGGTGTCTACTCATGGCAACAATTTAGAGAAAAAAAGCCTTATGTGCAATAGCTTTTACTTGTGCGTTGACCCTTTGGGAGGAGGCAGATCGTTTTTTGCTTGTTGTAGCATTTCGGCCACTTCTTGGGCAAAGTTTGCTACAATAATTTCTTGAGCATTTGGGGGTGGGTTATTATCTGATGGCTCGATCGGTTGATTAGAAGAGATAGGTGGTATGGACATAGAAGCTCCTTGTCTATCCTCGTTCTATACATTTCAACTTTCTGACGCAAGTCAGAAAATTGAAATGTGTCTGGAAGCACAGCCTATTATTCGGTCGTAGAGCCATCTGCGTAGACAAAAGGTTCAGTGGAGTCTATAGATAAAGCCAGTATATTGAATCTTGCTTGATCGTTATGGTAATATTTATGAAAAATCACATGTTGATTGATTTTGTCAGATTCTGCTTTAAATACTTTTGCATATTCCGTGCCTGATTTAACATATACGCTGTTACCATTTTCGGATTTGACTGTATCGGCTAACTTATATCGTGCCTTACTCCTAAATCAACCAGAGGTAAGGTAACTCAAGCTTTTATTCTGGCAATTGTCGTTAGCGGTGGATTCATAGCGCTCGGCGCTACACTTGTTCTAACCTGGCCTGTCTCGCTCGGTTTAGCTGGGAGC
>JABDDH010000030.1 GCA_013287705.1 Chlamydiota bacterium
TTCGAAATTTTTATCCTCAACATCTGCGAGAAAGACCTGCATTGCCCTGCCATGAAAAAAAACAGCTATTTTATCCCTATCGTTAGCCTCTTTAGAAATAGCAAGTAATTCTCCTTTAATACGCTCAATTAATGAGGCGACTGACTCTTCACCTGGAACCACACAATGTTTCCACCGCTCGCGTTTATCCGGATATTTGTTGCGCAACTCTTCCCACTTCTCTTGATATAAAGAGATTTTTTCTTCTACTAACATCCCCTCAGATGCCCCTGCACAAATTTCTCGAAGAGAAGAGCGTTTAATCACAGGCAAATTGAATTTTTTAGCCGTAATGTCTGCTGTCCGATAGGCCCGAGAAAGATCTGATGCGTAAATTGCAGAGAGATCGGGATGTGTAGCAGTGATTGTTTCTGCTATCTCTAAGGCTTGTCTCTCTCCTTCCACATTTAAAGGAATATCTGTATGGCCCTGGACCCTCCGCTCTGCATTCCAGTCTGTCTCTCCATGACGGATCAGAAGGAGTGTCACTTCCTTAGAATGAGCTACAGTTGCAGAAAAAAGCAGCGTCACCATACACAATCCGATCATCCTACGCATCTAATTTTCCCTTGTTTAGAATCACAAAATTATACAGAACCAGTGGTTATTTAACACTCTTAAAGCAGGCAGGTTCCAAAACAGTGGCTGTCCGACGACGCCAAAAAACGCACTTTTCAAGTTATTTTGGTGTACAGAAATTAAAAAATTTTAGTTTTCTTGAACCTAAAAGCATCCCCTGATACGCTCTCTTACTTTGTAAAACCCGGGAGATGTTTCATGAAACAGGTGAAAGAATGGATCCGTTTTGCGGCAACAGCTATAATGTTGATAGGTATTGTTCCTAAACAACTACAATCGAATGAAGCTATGAGGAATCTTGTAGAAGTTCAGTCTCTGATCCCTGAAATTGAAGTTGAACTGAAATATGCAACAGCTGATAACTTTACAGGCCAGGTTGTATACAATTTTGATCACTGCCTACTACAGGAAGAAGTGATCTTGCGCTTACAAGATGTGCAGAGTGAACTTGAACCTCTTGGACTTAGACTAAAAATTTGGGATGGCTATCGACCTATGGAGGCGCAATGCAAATTTTGGGAACTCGTCCCCGATGAGCGTTATGTGAGTAACCCTAAAAAAGGCGGAAGACATACGAGAGGCACGGCTGTTGATCTAACTCTGATCACAAAAGATGGTCAAGAACTCCCCATGCCCTCGGCTTTTGATGATTTCAGCGAAAAGGCACATAGAGATTATATGGGCGCCTCTGCTGAAGAAATTGCCAATCGCGAACTTTTGGAAACAATCATGCTAAAACATGGATTTATTGGACTACCTACAGAGTGGTGGCATTTTGATCTAGTTGGGTGGCAAAATTATCCTCCTATTGGAATAACCACTGATTAAAAATAAGTTAGAAAAAACGTTCCACGCTTTTTACTCGACCCCATGAACATGCCATAATGGCATGTTCATATTATTTTATACCCAAACAGCCGGTCCTTAAGGGGCGAGTTCCCACAGCAGAACAGAAAAATCTCCTTGAAAAAAAAGAAATTTGTATTAAATTAAGTCTCTACACAAGGTTATTTTATGTATACCAATAACAATGCAGCCAACACATGCTTGACCTTCCAAGACAACGTCGTC
This sequence comes from Chlamydiota bacterium, assembly GCA_013287705.1. Lineage (GTDB taxonomy): Bacteria > Chlamydiota > Chlamydiia > Chlamydiales > Rhabdochlamydiaceae > JABDDH01. The sequence continues at coordinate 1,690 of JABDDH010000030.1, forward strand.
ACGCCTACACCCTCTTTTGGCCACTCGGATTTTCATTTTGACAATACAGGTGGTACCTTTAAATTGGTTAGTACACGGCTCTCTTCTAACGTAGGGCAGATCGTTGAGACAGGAACAATTACTCTGTTACAGAATGTCCTTAAAATCAAACGGTTACTATGTTGAAAATGATTTGTGCTTCTCTCCTGTTTTTTCTTCCCTGCCACTCAAGCGCTCTGCTTGAAAAAATGACGTTAGAAGAAAAAGTGGGGCAGCTTCTTTTTGTCTGCTTTAAGGGGGAGCAAGTCAATGAAGATGCCGTAACCCTTGTCCAAAAGCTTCATGTTGGCGGTATCATCTATTATAATTGGGCAAATGGGCTTAACTCCCCGGAACAAGTAACGGCTCTTAGCCAGGAGCTCCAAACGCTTGCAAACAACAACCGGCTCTCGATTCCTCTTGCAATCTGTGCAGATCAGGAGGGGGGTCCTGTTACAAGACTTAAAAACGGCTGCACTCTCTTTCCAGGTAATTTAGCCCTTGGCATGACAGGCAATTCAGAGCTTGCGGAAGAAGCTGCCTACATCGCAGGGCAAGAACTGCTCTGTTGTGGGGTGACTCTCAATTTAGCCCCCGTTGTTGACGTCAATAGTAACCCGCGTAATCCCATCATTGGAATTCGCTCCTTTTCTGAAGATCCGAATGTTGTCACGACTTTTGCAAAAAAGTGCCCTCGCTGGATACAAAAGAGCGGGTCTTGCAAGCTGCATCAAACACTTTCCAGGACATGGTGATGTTGAAAGCGATTCACACCATGCGCTACCGGTGATTCACAAAACAAAAGAGGAGCTGAACCGGATTGAACTTCTCCCTTTTACGCAGCTCTCTTCTGAGACCGATGCTGTCATGACAGCTCACATCCTTCTTCCTAAGCTCGATCCTCTAAAATGCGCTACCCTCTCTCGCCCTATTTTAGACCTGCTACGCAAGGAGATCGGTTTTGATGGGGTGATTATTGCAGACTCTCTTGTGATGAAAGGCGTCTGGCAAGAGGGAGTGCTCCTAGAGGATCTCGCCATCGATGCGTTTAATGCCGGCTGCGATGTTCTTCTCTTTGGGGGAAGGGAGCTGATTGGAACCTCAACGCAAACAGAGATCACTGTTGCCGATGTAGAAAAGATTCAAAAAGCGTTAATCTTGGCCGTTCAAAGAGGCTCTATCTCAGAAAAGAGACTTAACTCCTCTGTTTCAAGAATTTTACAACTTAAAAACAAGAATAAAACAGAGCTCCACCTAAAACCGGGAAGTCTTCAAGGAGAAGAACTTGCAGAGAAAATTGCACGTTTAGCCTGCACAGTTACCCTGCATCATCCAATAAAAAAAAGAGATTAAAGAGACCCATGTGACACTCATTGCGCCACAACTCTTAAAAGAGACAATCAGTACAAGTTCATTTGCCCATCTTGGAAAAAGTCAAGAATACTTTTTTTTCACGGGGCTTAATCCTAATGAACAAGAGTCTAGGGAGATTAAAGCTCTATCTGAACAAGCAGATCTTCTGATTTTTTGTGCCTACAATGACGAAACATCTCCCGCTCAACAAACTCTCATTCAAGAACTTTCTAAAAAAAATAAAAATCTGATTGTTCTATCCCTGAGAAACCCTTCCAATGCGGCCAAATATGAAGGAGCTGCATCCCTCATCAATACGTTTAGCCCTACCCTACCCTCCATCGAGGCGTCTTATAAAGTGATACTCAATGGAGGTGCATTGATCAACCCGTCTTCTCCAGAAAACTGAATAGGGCCAGGTGAACGGTAATCATCTTCAATCGACCAGCTCTTGCGCAAGCTCTTAAATAGTTGGAACGGTTTGCCGTCTAAATCAACAAGCCGTTTTTTTATAACGGGCTTGAGCGCGCCTTTACGCATCTCTAAATGCATCAGACTTGTAATCGGTGATGCTCCAACCTTCCACTCAGCCACCGGACGATCTAACTTCTCAACTGTCGCAATGTACCCCGTCTTCTTATGGGCTATTAAAAGAGCTGCAACGGTTCCAAGAGAGTAGCAGTAGTTCGCATCAAAATTTGTTGGGAAAGCAGCTCTTCCTTCATACCCAAAAAAGTGGCGCATCGGGGTAAATTTACCTTTAAACTCGAAACGTTGTCTCAGTTCGTGTTGCACAAGCTCGATCAGAAGCTGTTCTGTCTCAATTTGTGCGACCTGCACATTGCCATGGGGATCTCTTTCATTCTGCAGCTGTCTCTGAATCGATTCTGGCAAGGACAAAAAAAGCTCCTGACAAGATCCTGTAAGCGGGGTCTTCTGATTGAGCCTCTGGATTAACTCTTGAATTTCTGGAAAAAATTCAATCAACCCCTCAGGGATCAGAATCACCCCATAATTTTTCCCAAGTTTTGAGCGTTTAACAACAAGGTCAGTAATTGTTGTCACACAAGAGGCTAAAGAGCCCCCCTCTTCCCCAATAAAGGTTAGATTTGGATGGGTCTTTAACGCACACTCCAGGGCAATATGCGATGCCGATCTTCCCATCAGTTTAATAAAGTGGGTATACTTTTTTGCAGATAGGGCATCCTGACAAATATTACCAATCATCTCAGAATAGACTCTGCATGCTGTATCAAAACCAAAAGAGGCGACAATCTGATCACTTGTTAGATCTCCATCGATTGTCTTAGGAATTCCAATCAGACGCGTTAGACACTCTTTTCCCAGAAAGTATTCTGCAAGAATTGCCGCATTGGTATTGGAATCGTCTCCTCCAATAATAACAAGCCCATCGAGTCTCAACTCTTGGCATGCACGCAAACAAGACGCAAGCTGCTCGTCTGTTTCAATTTTCGTACGGCCAGAACCTATTAAGTCAAAGCCCCCCGTATTGCGAAAGGAAGCAACACTTGTCTCCGTTAACTCTTGATACGTGTTTGAGATAATGCCGGAGGGGCCGCCTAAAAAACCAAAAAGTCGACTCTCTTGAGAGAACTTTTTCAGTGCATCCACAAGTCCCGTAATCACATTGTGTCCACCTGCCGCCTGACCGCCAGAAAAAAGAACCCCAACGCGTAATGGTGTATACCCAACGTGATTCAAAATTTGGTTTCGGGACGAAGCGAAAGCTCCCGCGGTTGGTACGATCAGATTGTCGCTCATATTAGAAATATGAGCTAAATCTGATCGTTCAACCCCGGGGCTTTGGCTCGTCCCTAAATCCAAATTTTGAGTCACGTTGGGTATAACGTTCAATGCTGGAGCTTCACTAGCCTTCAAATAGGGGCGACCAAAGGTCTGTGGAAAGTGCTCTTGAATTGCTAAAGCATCTCCAATACAGGAAGTTGCCTCGCCGTCTGCAACAAATAAGACGTGATGGAGATTGTGTAATTGTTTTGGAATGAGAGGTTTGTACTGGTTACGCACTTGTTTTAACGTTAACATTGTATAGCCTCTGATTGCATCATATCTTGAAAAAAGAGTATCATATGTCCCATATGGAACCAAAATATATTTTCATCACAGGCGGAGTCATCTCCTCCCTAGGCAAAGGACTTACTGCTGCATCGATTGCGATGCTCCTCGAAAAGCGTGGAATCAAAGTCGGCATGCTCAAACTCGATCCGTATCTCAATGTCGATCCAGGAACGATGAGTCCTTTCCAGCACGGAGAGGTCTACGTGACAGATGACGGCGCTGAAACCGATCTCGATCTTGGCCACTACTATCGCTATACAGATGCCCGCCTCTCCAGAGCATCGAGTGCAACAACTGGTCAAATCTACGAAACAGTCATCCGACGCGAGCGGCGCGGCGACTATTTAGGGAAGACAGTCCAGGTGATCCCTCATGTTACCGATGAAATTAAACAGCGGATTTTAAAAGCTGCAACAGAAAATGAGCAGATAGAGCTGCTGATTGTCGAAATTGGCGGTACTGTCGGCGATATCGAATCACTCCCCTTCATGGAAGCCATTCGCCAATTTCGCCATGAAAGACAAAAGAATTGCATTAATATCCACCTCACATATGTTCCCTATATGAAGGCGGCAGGAGAAGTTAAGACTAAACCGACACAACACTCCGTCCAACTCTTACGCAGCATCGGCATCATCCCGGACATGATCTTGTGCCGCAGCGAGCAGATCCTCTCTGAGGAGATCAAGGATAAGATTAGTCTCTTCTGCAGCGTCCCTAAAGAAGCTGTCATGGATGAAGTGGATGTCTCCTTTAGCATCTATGAGGTGCCTCTCATTTTACATAAACAGGGGCTGGATCATAAAATTTGTGAGCTCCTAAACCTTTCAAATAATCGACCTGACCTCACCATTTGGGAGGAGATGCTCGAGAGGATCCGGACTCCACAAGCATCTATTGTGATTGGAGTTGTTGGTAAATATATCCAACATCGCGACGCCTATAAGTCGGTCTTCGAAGCGCTAGAGCATGCAGCCATTGCGAACCATGTCGAGCTTGAGATTCGCACCTTTGAATCAGACAAAATCCTCGATAAAGGGGATGTCGCGCATTTAATTGGGGGCTGCGATGGCTACCTCGTCCCCGGTGGCTTTGGTGAGCGCGGCTGGATGGGAAAGATTATGACCGCAAAATATTGTCGAGAAAACAAAATCCCGTATCTTGGCCTCTGCCTTGGCATGCAGGTGCTCTGTGTCGAGTTTGCCCGTCACGTTCTCAACTTGCCAGAAGCCAACTCAACTGAAATGGACCCTAATGCAAAAGATCCCATCATCTCTTTACTGAGTGAACAAAAAGGAGTTGCAGATCTTGGCGGCACGATGCGCCTGGGCTCCTACAATTGTCTATTAAAACCTGGTAGTAAAGCAGCTGTTGCATATGGCACAACCTTAATCGCTGAACGCCACCGCCACAGATTGGAATTTAATAATGCTTATAAATCTGCGTGTGAGGAAAAAGGACTTGTTTTGACAGGAGTTCTTGAGGGGGGCTCGCTCTGTGAAGTTGCTGAAGTAGAGGACCATCCGTGGATGGTCGGTGTTCAATACCATCCCGAATTTAAATCAAAGCCAACAGATGCCCACCCCCTCTTTCGCGATTTTATAAAAGCCGCCATCAAACAGCATCAAGCGAACAAGGCGCGCCGTGGGTAGAATCGTTGGGATGGATTTTGGAACGGTGCGCATCGGTCTAGCGCTGAGCGATGAGCGTAAGATCCTCGCCTCACCTCTTCCCTTCTTTTCAGCGGAGAAGAGCTTGGAAAAAACTTGTGAAAAATTATACGCCTATTTACTGCCTCACTCAATTGAGACAATTGTTATTGGGCTGCCGCTCCATTTAAATGGAAGCGAGAGCCGCATGGCAGAAGAGGTGCGACTCTTTGTCGAGCTCCTGAGAGAAAAGTTCGGTGTGCCGATTATCTTCTGGGATGAGCGGCTCACATCCGCAGAAATAGAACGTCTCCTGAAAAGCGCCTCGATGAGCCGCAAAAAACGGGTCGGTGTTAGCGACAGTCTTGCCGCGACGTTGATTCTGCAGGGATACTTGGATGCGCGCCTTAGTTAATTTTTTTTTGTCTCTTCTTTGTCTATCGGTGTGCGCCTCAGAAAAAATTATAGCGATTATGGTAACGGGAAAATGTCCCGAGCGCAGAGCCCTTGCAGAACTTGCAGCCAGATCCTTTCTAGAACAGACCTACCCCAATAAAGAGCTCCTGATTATCAACGATGGACAAGAGAGCTGGGGCAAAATCGTTTCGCCAGAAATTCGAGAAGTGCGCGTTGCAGAAAAATGCACTTTAGGCCGTCTGCGCAATATTGGGCTTGAATGTTTAGAAGAAGATGCCGTTTGGGTTCAATGGGATGATGACGATTTTCACCACCCTCTTGCGATGCAAGAACAGTATCGGATTCTTGCCGAGACAAGAGCCTCTGCCTGCTGCATGCGCAGCCAGATCCAGTACGCTTTAAAAAAAAATGCTGCGTGGGAAATGCATGGATTAATCCCCGGAACCATCATGTGCCGCAAAAAAAAAGAGATTCTTTACCCTGAAATTGCGCGCGACGAAGACATGGAATTTCTAAAGCAGTATTTAAGATACGGCGTCATTCCTTGGAATAATCCCGCTCACTACTACATCCGCTTGATTCATGAGTATAATACTTGGGAGGAAGATCATTTTCGGCTTGAGGAGCGCAAGTGTGGTGAATGGGAGCTACAGAGCGAAGAAAAAAAATACCTAGAGAGTCTCTTGCCGCATTACTTAGAGCCAACTCTTTTTTCTTGGGTCCCAACAAAAGTGGCTCTAAATTTTGGCGACGCTCTCTCCCCGCTAATTGTTGAAAAAATGCTCGGAAGAGCACCTCCGCACCAGAGCAAAAAACAGCTCCTCGCTGTCGGATCCATTTTACACTACGCCCATGATGGCGACATCATCTGGGGGGAGCGGGAGAAATGGAAAAATTTCCAATAGGAGTCACAACTTTTCTCATCTAGATGTACGGGCAGTGCGGGGCCCTCTAACCCGAAATTTTCTTCTGACAAAAGGTGTTGCATGTCCTGAAATTTATGGGGATCCGACACTGCTTTTGCCACGGCTTTTCCCTGAATTAAAAAAAAAATCCCCTTAAAGAGTATATCGTCATCCCCAATCTCAACGAAGTAGAGGCGTATCAAAAATTGCCTCATGTTGAAGTGCCAACTCAAGACTGTATGCAACTTCTCCAAAAAATTCTGGAGGCAAAACTTGTCATCTCAGGCTCCCTCCATGGGATTATCGCAGCCGAAGCCTTTGGTGTGCCGGCAATTTTGTTACGCCTAACAAACGTAGAGCCGCTCTTTAAATATCACGACTACTACGCGGGAACAGGAAGGGCAGAATTTCGTATCGCCTATTCCCTTGAAGAGGCGATACGTCTTGGAGGCGAGGTGCCTCCAATTTGTGATTTGGATCTTTTAATGGAGAGTTTTCCTTATGATCAATTTATCGTTGATCCTTGCCCTTTGCAGCCAATGGATTGTAGCTCCAGACGCGTTGAGGGATAAGTCGGTCCATATTTTCAGAAACCAAGAGCTGCGCAAGAGCCACTATCCGCTCATCTCCGGAGAGACGTTTCGAAGCGCTGCGAAATTTATCTTCGATGAGACACAAATTCCTTTTGATCCATACGCTGTGAACGATGGAGATACTATTTTTGTGGCAATGACCCATTTAAACTACTTTTTAGAAAAGGTGATGCCACACATCCCAGCGCGATTCATCCTCATAACATCGAATGGATCTGGAACTATTGATCAGAATTATCTGCATATCTTGGAAGAAGAGCGACTCATTGGCTGGTATGGGCGTAATATGACGCTTCTCCATCAAAAAGCACATCTGATCCCTCTTGGCGTCTGCTGGAATAATAATTTACGCGACACGTCGTACTTAAAACAACTCAATACCTCTTTCAACAATCTAAAAATCACCGATTTTTTCAAAGAAAAGCCGATCCATACGTATCTCAATATTCTACAGTCGAGCCACCCATATCGAGAAAAGATCTTCGACTATTTTTCTACACAAAAGTTCTGCCAAGTTGAGCGTTTCCGTAAATGCTTCAAGGAGTATCTCTCTGATCTTTCTCGCTCTCGCTTTGTCATCAGCCCACGAGGCGTTAACCTCGACTGTTATCGCACCTGGGAGGCGCTCTATGCAGGCTCTATTCCTGTTGTAGAATCTTGTGGGATTGATGGACTTTATGAGGATCTGCCTGTCATTGTCGTAGATAATTTAACTCAAGTGACAGAGGAATGTCTCGACGCTACATTTGAGAAGATGAAAAGTAGAAGCTATGATCTATCCAAACTCCATGCAGACTACTGGTTGTTCCATATGAATTTTTTTGACTAAAAAGTTTTTTTGTTTAAAAATTGCCCTTTCACAAGGGGTATCTCTTATGTTTTTTCGTGCAGCCATTCTCTTCTCTTTTTGCTTTACCGCAGTTCATGCAACGTGGTCACCAGATGTTAACCTCTCACCGGCACAAGTGGACTTTGACATGCAAGATGTCGCCGTTAACAGTTCGGGTGATGCTGTCGCTGTTTGGGATTTTTATAATGGTTCAAAAACGGAACTCTGGTCTTCATTTTATGACGCTGCAAGCCAGACATGGTCTCCCGAGGTTCAGGTCACAGCTCCCTTTGATTCTGCTGGCGGTTTCCCCTACCCGATCTCTGTAGGATTCAATGATAATAGGATTGCAGTCGTTTCCTTCCCAGCACTCTTATCGGGCCGTTCATGTATTCTCTCTTCTACCTATTCTGGGGGAATCTGGTCTGTGCCCCAAACGATCTCTGATCCAACTCAGAGTTCCTTTCAAAACGTTCTAACAATGAACAACTCAGGTCAGGTCGTTGTCTCTTTTTTTCTAGACTCTAGTAATGCAGCCATTAACGTCTCTTCGAACAACGGAGGAAGCTGGCTTCCTTCTCCAATTGCCGTCACCTCGGATAATTCTGTGAATAACGTTAGTTCCTCCCTTAACTCCACTGGAAATGCTTTAATTGTCTGGGACTCTCAAAGTGGCGGGCTTTATAGCATTAAATATGCCATCTACAATTTTCCAGCAGGCCTTGGATCAACAAACCAGGTCACCTCACTTGCTTCAAACTTTTATAGACCTTCTGTCTCTTATAATGCAGCAGGACAGGCAGTAGCTGGGTTTGCTGATCAATCCACTGGAGGCGCTTATGTCTCTTTATTTGATGGAGTCTCTTGGTCTATTACACCCACATCCCTATCAACACTCCCCATCAATGATAACTACTCAACAGCTGTTGCCATGAATGGACTTGGAGAAGCTTTGGTTGTCTGGAGAGAATTTCAACCTGTCACAGGGTTGAGCCTATTAAATGTTGCTTCTTTTGATGGGAATTTTTCAAGTCCCACATGGTCTACAGCAACAACTCTCTCTGACCCTACTCGCAACGCCTCCCCAAATTATCATATTACTACCCATGTCGTCACGTTAGACGATGCCGGCAATGGTGTGGTGATTTGGGATGAGACAACAACAGCCTCTCACAGTTTCACCTATTTACCACAAGCCTCGACTCTACAAGGTGGCGTCTGGAGCCCATTTCAGATTCTATCAGACATCAGCATCACTGACAGTAATCCTGTGCCGCGCGTAGGGTTGGGAGCGGAAACTGCTATCGCGCTTTGGCCAGCTTTTGATGGCACAAATTATTATGAGCAAGCATCGACATTTCCCTTTTCATCATCTCCTGCACAAAATCTCAGCGGCTCTCAAAAATCGAGTGAATTTCCTTTCCAGAAGGTCTTCTTTAACAAGCTTCAGTGGAGTGCAAGTTCATCGACAAGCGTCGTTGCTTATAATGTCTATCGCGATGGGACCTTGATTGGCACAGTCCCTGTAGGGGAGCCTCTGGAGTTTACCGATAGCCAGATCCAGCTTAAAACAACCTACACGTATAGCGTGAGAGCTGTTGACTCAAGCGGTGCCGCAAGCACTCCCATCTCAATCACCATTTACCCCAAAAATTAATATGAATAAACATGCGACGACTCTTTTTTCGGTCCTCTCTCTACTCGCACTAGGCAGACTTGAGGCGATATGTGATGAGGCATCCCAGCAACTGACTGTTACTGGTCGAGTCAGCTATCTCTCTTTCATTAGCTCTCCCCTCAAAGAGATCTATCATGCGGGGCCCTACTATGAACTGACAGAGACGATTCCATTCTATAAAGGACTACACGCCTGGATGGGAATCGGTTATTTTCAAAAAACGGGACATTCCCTGGGAAGTTCTTCAAAGACAGGGATTCAACTGGTCCCCATCACTTTAGGTCCCAAGTTTCTCTATCAAGTTGACCGTGCCGTTCCCTATATTGGGATTGGAGTGCGCGCGCTCTACACCCATACAACAGATGATTCTCCACTTGTGCGCAAACACATTGCCAAATGGGGCCCTGGAGCTGTTGCTGAAATTGGCAGCCTCTTTCTTTTGACAGATCATCTCTTTATCGATGCAAACGGTGGCTATTCGTACGCGAAGGTACGGGCTCCAAAACCGAAGTTCCCAAATATCACAACAGCTCCCCTCACTGTTGAGGAGTGGCATGTTGGGCTTGGTATCGGGTACAAGTTTTGATCGCCTCTTTTCTAACGTTGTTGCTCCTCTCTTCTATTCCGACAGAGGAGGAGATGATCAAGCTCCTTGTTGATGCAAATTATCAGAAAGGACCTGAAGAGACAATTTGTCAGCTTTACCAAGTCGAGCCAGATTTTTTTTCTCTTTTGCAACAGGAGGTGATAGATCTAGTTGCCCATGAGCGTCCCTCATATCCAACAAACCAGGGGCATAACTCCAACTGGTCATCCCCAGAAGGAGAGATTCAGCAATTTTCCCTTCTGAATCGATCCGGCATTTTTTCTGATATATCAAGTGATCACGATCGTTCGATTATAGGGAAAAAGTTTTTTCACGGAAGTCGGTATCCCCACCTGCAACAATTTATCTCTCTATTTCCCCATGCGGTGAATTTCCGCATCAATCAACTAGGAGCCAAGTCATACTTCACCCAGCATCAAGAAGACATCTCTTTTATCCATCGCCTCACACAAAAGCCGGCACTGCGCGTCAGATTTCATCTGCCCATTGCCACACATCCCGATGCGCACATGTTAATGGAAGGAGCGCTCTACCATTTTGAGCCCGGGACCATCTATTTTTTTCATAATGGCTGCATACACGACGGGATTAACTGGAGCGAAACAGAATCTCGTATTCATTTAATTTGGGACATGCTTCTGACAGAGGAGACATTCCACAACATGTTTGAGCAAAAAATTACAAACAGCATACTTACCCCCACAACAACTACAGAACTCTCCTCCACAGGCTATATCGGCATCGATCCTAATTATAAAAAAACAGTAAGAAAGGTCCCTTATGAAGAGGCTCTTGGCACTACTCTTTGTCCTGTGCAGTAGTCTTCTTTGTGGCGCACCTCCCCGCACCTTTCTTCTCTCATATCCCAGATCTGGAAATACCTGGATGCGCTTTTGCCTTGAAATGCTCACCCGCCGCCCCACTTATGCATACCACGCAGATCCAGCAGATATGCGGCCGTATAGTCTGCCTATTGGATTGTACGTCAATCTCGATACAGATCTGAGCCTGCCGCCGATCTGGAAAGTCCATAGTCAACAAAGGATGGAGGAGAGCGGAGGTTTTGACAAGAATCAAGATTACCTGATCCTTCTTGTGCGCAACTACAAAGAGTGTTTGATCCGTGATTTAAGAAGGATGAAGACGGTATGGGAGGCACTTTCTGCACCTCACTTTCTTTATCTTGAAAATCTAAAACTGTATGACATATGGAACGTGGATCGAAAAATCCTCATTTACTACGAAGATTTTCTCTTACATCCTCGTGAAACTTTAGAGCGACTGTTACTATTTTTAAATGAAAGTCTAGATCCCCTAGATCCCTTTTTTGATCAATTTGAAATGCACAGGCACAATTCTCTGACCTTCTATCAAGCCTATATCGGCCCCTCCCTCTCTCAAGGCGAAAATCTCCACTTTCACTCAAACTCTCTTTCACCTAAAATACGTATCGCAATGGATCAGCAGGTCCAATCAAAAGAGCCAGAACTCTTTTACACCTATCTGAC
>JABDDH010000031.1 GCA_013287705.1 Chlamydiota bacterium
ATGAGTATGCCCATACAATCATTGGCGAGCAGCTGAATATGATCGAGGGGGTAGCTCAAGTACAGGTCTACGGCTCTCCATATGCCGTACGTGTGCGCATCGATCCGCGCAAAATCGCCGCACGCAATATCGGGATTGACGAAGTGGCTACAATGATTCAAAGACAGAACGTCAACAACCCTGTTGGGAACTTATACGGTCCTGATAAAGAATTTACGCTGAAAGTAGACGGACAGCTACTCGAGGCAAGTGCCTACAATCCGATGATTGTCCGTAACAATCAAGATGCGATTGTGCGCCTGTGCGATATCGGCTACGCGATGGACTCTCAGCTCGATGACAGATCTCTTCAAACCTATTTAGAAAAAGATCTCTGCTCGCCATCTGTTGTGATCGCACTCTTAAAACAAGGAGGAACCAACAGCCTTGCCATTTTAAACCAAGTCGACAAGATTTTACCAAAACTTACAGAAACAATCCCCCACTCTGTACAGATTAAAAGACTCTTTGATCGAGGCGTTTTTATTAAGGAGTCTGTCCACGATGTCGAGATCACGCTTTTAATTGCCTTTTTACTTGTTCTCCTTGTGATCTTTTTTTATCTTGGGGAGTGGGTCGCAACCGTGATTCCCCTGCTCGCGCTGCCAATTGCAATTATTGGAACGTTTGCTGCGATGTTTTTTTTCAACTATAGCATTGATATTTTGTCGCTCCTTGCCATCACTCTTGCGATTGGATTTCTTGTTGACGATGCCATTGTTGTCTTAGAAAACATCTTTCGCCATATGGAGATGGGGAAAAAACCAGTTCAAGCAGCACTTGATGGGGCACAAGAGATCTCCTTTACAGTTTTATCCATGACCCTCTGTCTCATTGCTGTCTTTATCCCGTTAATTTTTATGGGCAGTGTTCTTGGCAAACTCTTTTCTGAATTTTCGATCACAATTATTATCGCCCTACTCATTTCAGGCTTTGTCTCCATCTCTCTCACCCCGATGCTCTCCTCACGCTTTATTCAAACAAAAGAGAAGGGAGAAAAAAAGAGTCGGGCGGCTGCCATTTCTGATTTTGTCAATGAAAAACTCCTCTCCTTTTACACCCCATCGCTTAAATGGGCAATCGGGCATAAAAAAATTGTACTGCTTTCTGGACTTTTTAGTCTGATTGCTTCGATCTATCTACTGATGGCATTACCGAAAGATTTTTTTCCACCAGATGACTTGGGATTCTTTATGGTCTTTAGTGAAGCCTCCGATAGCACATCCCCTGACTTGATGCAAAATTATCAAAAGAGACTAGCCAAAAAGGTGATCGAACATCCGGCAATTCAATCGATGGTCTCGCTTAACGGAATTCCCCAAGATAACCAAGGGATCTTGTTTGCTCAAATGGTTGATCCGAGCAAGAGGAAAGGTGTGGCATCTGTCCTCCAAGAACTAGAAGAAGAGTTAAAGATGATTCCAGGGTTGCGCCTCTTTTACAAACCACTCCCACTCATCGATCTAGAAGTCGGGACCTCACTCACACAAGCGGCCTATCAGTACACCCTCCATGGCATCGATACAGAGCTTCTCTATCCAGCGTCCGAAAAACTCTTACAAAAAATGAGAGCATCCCCCAAACTCAAACAGGTCAATAGTGATTTGCATTTAAGCCAGCCACAATATCAAATGCAGATTCGACGCGATAGAGCCTCTCTTCTCAATGTGACAGCCGGAAGTATTGAAACAGCACTCAACCTTGCCTTTGCAAATAGTCAACTCTCTTTCATCAATACACGCAGCAATCAATACTATGTGATTCTAGAGACTCTCCCTGAATTTTACGCAACCCCTGACGCTCTCAGACAGCTCTATGTCCACGCAACAGATGGGCATCTGGTTCCTCTCTACACCCTTGTCGACGCCCAAGAAACAACAGGGGCGATTGCAGTCAACCACATCAACGCACTCCCAGCTGTCACCATTAACTTTGATGTTGCAGACGGTGTGCCGCTAGGCAGTGCCGTCCAAGAGATTCACAAGCTTGCAGATGAGACATTACCTGAAACAATCAGCGGCAATCTCTTAGGAACCGCTGACGTCTTTAAAGAGACTTTTAGTAATTTGGGGACTCTTTTGCTTGTAACACTTTTTGTGATCTATGTTGTCTTGGGAATTTTATATGAAAATTTTTTTCACCCGCTAACTGTGATGTCAACACTCCCACCGGCAGCTCTTGGAGGGCTTCTCTCCCTTCTTCTGTTTAGACTGCCTCTCTCTCTTTACGCTTTTGTTGGGGTTATCATGCTCCTTGGCATTGTGATGAAAAACGGGATTATCCTCATTGACTTTGCCAATGCCAAGATCGACAAAGAAAAAAAAGACGTCGATGAGGCGATCTATGAAGCGTGCATAACGCGCCTACGCCCCATCCTCATGACAACGGTTGCAGCGCTCATGGGAGCTGTTCCCATTGCTCTTGGCGTTGGCGGCATGACAGCTCTTAGTCGAAGGCCTCTTGGTATTGTCATCATCTTTGGATTAATCTTTTCCCAAGTATTGACACTCTACTTCACCCCGATTATCTTCATTGAAGTTGAGCGGCTACGAGAGAAGTGGTTCCAAAAACCAACACGTGAAAAAGAGTAGAACTCGACTTTGTTACTTTTTGGGACCGAAGGCCTCTAGATGAACCTAATGAGCACAGACTGCTTTTTGAGTCTTTTCCCGCATCTTTCGGAACAATGAAGCAGTGCTACTTACTCAAGTATGTCCTGCTTCATTGCTCCAAAATCTGCGAAAAAATCCTTCAAAAATCAGCTATGTGCTCATTAAGGGATAGGTTCATATTAGACCAAACGCCCCCCTGTATACCCAAACAACTTGAAAAGTTGGTTTTTGGCGTCGTCGGGCGGCCACCAAATTTGTTCCCACCTGCATCGCTAAACTTTTTAAGTTTAGCTGCTTCGGCGTCGGCTCCGCCTGACCAAATTTGAGGCGCCTCCTTGCCAAATTCCCAACTTTTCAAGTCATTTGGGTATAAAAAAAAGTTGAAATTTAAAAAAGAAAAACTTTGTTGTTTTTATTTTAATGAGTGAATAAAATCGTCTCCTTGTTCGGTATACGTATATATCCAAGAGCAGAAGAAAAATATGTTTCACAAGTTAGCAAGAAAGCATTACTCGCTCTTATCGGAGCAGTCATATCCGGTCTCATACGGACAAGAGGGGGTGTATCTCAACCTCAATATCAATAGTAATAGCCAAAACCCGTATAAGCTATATCCAGAACAAAACAATCTCGCACTAAAAGAAAAGTATCTCAAGATCCTACACCATTTCTCCCAAGAGGCGCTGCTGAAAAAAGAGCAGATTCAATTTGCTCAAGGGACAGCCGATGCTATCGATCTAATCATTCGCGTCTTTTGCGAGCCGAGTGAAGACTCTATTCTAGTTACAAATCCTACCTTCTCTTACTACGCCTATCGAGCGCGTGTTCAAAATGTTCTAGTTCAAGATGTTCCTCTACTTGGCAACAACCTGAACCTGCTGAATGTAGAAAAAATCATCCTTTCCTCTGCAAAAGTTCTTTTTTTAGCAACTCCCAATAACCCTGTTGGGACAAGCCTGAATCTTTTCCAGATAGAAGAAATTCTTCAGGGATTTCAAGGCATTGTTGTTGTCGATGAAGCGTATATCGAATGGACAAAAAACTCTTCTGCCCTCAAGTGGATAGGTAAGTATGATCATCTCATCGTCCTGCGTACTTTTTCAAAAATCTGGGGCCTAGCCGGCGTGCGCTGTGGGGCTCTGATCGCAGACGAATCGATTATTCGGGCAATCACATTAACCCAGAATCTTTTCCCACTACCCACCCCCATTGCAGATCTTGTTTACAGCCATCTCGACGATTTAAAAACTCTTGCTCAAGATGCTGCTCAAATGCATGATTTAAAAAGAGATTTTATCAATTTTCTTCGAACATTAAAAATGGTAAAAAAAGTCTACCCAGGGGATGCCAACTTCCTGTTGATAGAATTTCAAAAAGCTGAGCTAGTCGAAAAGAAATTGGGAGAAGCTAAAATTTTAGTTACAAATGGCTCCTATGCATTGCCAAACACCCTGAGAATTTCTATAGGAACTCCAAGCCAGATGTGTTTATTGAAAAAAAATCTCCTTTTAATGGACCTTTAGCTCGACTTTGTAACTTTTTGGGCTTGACGGCCTCGAGATATTTGTTCTTAGCGTTGTTTATTTTCTAAGGAAGGGGTTAAAAAACCCTTCCTTAGAAAATAAACAGCTGAGTTTGGCCATAGGCCAAACGGCCAAGAGCAAATAGACGAGGCAGGCGGTCCCCAAAAGTTGCACAGTCGAGTTTAGAGTTTATACGTTTCAAGGATCACCAAAGGAACGTGTAAGATAAAGCCGTCTTGGCTCTTCTCAATTTTCATGAATTTACCCACGCTTTCTAAGCACTGTTCTGGGGTTGTCTTTGTCATCCCGTGAAGCTTATACATGAATAGCCCAAGATCCTGAAGATTCTTGAATACCCACGGATAATCTAAAGAGATAAAACGAGGCTTTGAAAATCCAGAAATAGCACAGAGCGAACGAGCAAAATGCTCCGTTAAAAAGGCAACTTCATGTCCGATTATTGAAAAAAGCGCCACCTCTGCATCAAAATAGTCAGCGAATGTAGACCCTGAAAAGACATCGCAAATTAAAATGCGTCCTCCTGTTTTGAGAAGATCCCTAAAGTTTGCAAACGCTTGCGTTTTATTCGAGCAGTGGTGAAACGCACCGAGTGACCAGACGGCATCAAACGACCCTTTCTCATGCACAAGAATCTCATTTTCATGCAACAAATCCGCTCCCACTTGGATTGTACGAAGATCTGCTATATTAGATGTCTTTAGATTTTCAAGTTGATCCTCAGACGGATCTGTTGCCACAAGTTCTTTGACTAAAGGCGCTAAAATTTTCGTATAAAGCCCACTCCCAGAGCCTACCTCCAAAAACTTCTCGCCTTTATTTGGCTTGATGTATGCTAGATTTATTGCAACTTCAACAGCCCGGACATCTGGGAAATCACTCAGCGCTTCAGTATACAATTGAGCTCTTTGTCCAAAAAATCCCGTAGCCACTGTCATGCTATTCTCCCTAAAAAACCTCCCGATTCAGAAGGCAAACGCAAAGACTATGGCAGTTTTGTCAAGACAAGTAAATAAAAAATGCTATTCATCTGGCGAAGAAAAACCCGGTTTATCATCAAACGTGTAGAGATTTTGCACTCCAATGACATCAGACCCAGCATGCAGAAGCTTAGAAAGTAGCTGGACAACCTCTTCTTGTAATAGCGGCTGATTTTTTGACTTGTGGCGAAACCTGCAGCGCCACTGATCGACACAAAACGTCTCTTTCTGTCCATGAGGAAAGAGCCTTGCACCGCGATTAGTTATCAGGGTTAAGTGTAAAGGGTCAACTGGGACGGCACGCATTGTATTCACAAACTGTTCCCTGTGCTGTGCATAGAAAAAAACGTCTGTTCCAACACAGACGCGTTTGTGCACCGCGTGTTTGTGCTCTGTCGGCAAAGAGACGATTTTACTCTCTTGTTTTACATGGAAGTGAACAGGCGCCAATTTCTCTGGGTGCTTGCCCAAATTTTTAATCACAGCTTTAGCAAATTCAGAGGTTCCAACTTTGAGCTTACTTGTCCCCTCTTTAAAAATGTCATAAGTGTGGATCCCTTGCTCGATGGTCGCAAGCCAACCATTCTGGATTCTCATCGCAATGTCTATCTCACCCAAATAAATAAGCATTAAAACAGCAGCTTGAATCAGCCCAGAAGGGTTAGCAAGGTTTTGTCCAGCGCGCCTTGGCGCTGAACCGTGAATTGCCTCAAACATGGCGCCGTGATCTCCAATATTTGCGGACCCTGCAAGCCCGACCGAACCTGAAATTTGTGCGGCTACATCCGACAAAATATCGCCATAAAGGTTAGGCAAGACGATGACATCAAAAAGCTCTGGGGTGTCTGCAAGTTTTGCAGCTCCAATATCGATAATCCAGTGCTCATTTTCAATGTCGGGATACTCAAGTGCAATCCGATCAAAAGTTTTATGAAAAAGGCCATCGCTGATCTTCATAATATTGTCTTTGGTAAAACAGGTCACCTTCTTACGATTCTGCTGCCGAGCGTATTCAAAAGCGTAGCGAATAATCTTTTCGGAGCCAGGTTCTGAGATCAGTTTTATAGCGCAAGAGACATCAGGGGTCTGCCGATACTCAATGCCTGTATAGAGGTCCTCTTCATTTTCGCGAATAATAACAACATTCATTTTAGGATGTTTTGTCACAACAAAGGGTGAATAAGAGATGCAGGGACGAACATTCGCATAAAGACCAAGCGCTGTACGTATCGTCACATTTAAACTCTTAAATCCGCCGCCTTGAGGTGTTGTAATCGGCGCTTTTAAAAAAGCTTTTGCATGGCGGATTGTCTCCCACGTCTCTTGCGCAATACCTGAGAGCTCTCCTTTTAAGTAGACCTTCTCTCCAATTTCAATCGGAGAATAATCAAAATCCGCTCCAGCCTCTTTTAAAATCTCAAGAGTGGCCTGCATAATTTCAGGACCAATCCCATCGCCAAAAGCGACTGCAATCGGAAGTTTAGCCATAAAAGTCTCCTTTTTTGAGGATCCTAATTGTTTTTTTTGAAGACTGCAACTAAAATTACCTGTATATTAGACGTTTTGCGGAACCTGCTTTGTTTGAAAAATTCGAAGATTTTCTCGCCGATTTTTAGAAACTGCAAGCAGTTTCGTATCGCGCGAGGGAGCCGCCTCCAGAGAGTCGGCAAGTGAGCAAGATAAAAAACTGCGAGAAAAGAACGAATTTGGCAAACAAATGAGGTTATGCAAGATGTCTATTATGCTCATGGATACGACAGAAATAAAAAAACTGCTTGACGAGCAGCGAGCCTACCTCAATGCGTTCTATGACACCCTCTCTCTTTCGCAAGCGACGGATTTTATTCAAACGTGTCTGGATTGTTCTGGACTGATTATTCTTGCAGGAGTTGGTAAAAGCGGAATCATTGCAGAAAAAATTGCAATGACACTTATCTCGACCGGCACACGCGCCCTCTCTCTGCCTCCAACAAATTTTCTCCATGGAGATATTGGCATCATCTCCCCAAATGACCTGCTGATTTTAATCAGTAAAAGTGGAGAGACAGAAGAGCTACTCCATCTTGTTCCTTTTGTAAAAAGACGGGGAGCTAAAGTGTTAGCCATGGTCTCCGCTCCTCACTCAAAACTTTCTCAAGAGGCCGACCTTTCCATTTATTTACCTGTGACAAAGGAGTTGTGTCCCTTTGACCTTGCTCCCACAACATCGACTGCGGTACAACTCAATTTTGGCGATATTCTCGCTATGGCTCTTATGCGCGCAAAAGGAATCACCCTTGATGAGTATGCCCTCTCCCACCCTGCTGGATCCATTGGGAAAAAAGTGACCTTGACGGTTGAAGATGTGATGGTGAAAGACGAGAATCTTCCCTGCTGTTATCCAGGTGATCTTCTTGTCGATGTCTTAGTTGAGCTCTCAAGTAAAAAACACGGCTGTCTGATTATTATCAATGAAGAGCGAGATTTTCTTGGAATCTTCACTGATGGCGACCTAAGACGCGCCCTACAAAAGCACAGCTCTTCAGTTTTAGAACAAAAAATTGAGACACTGATGACAACAACTGCTCAAACAATCGATAAAAAGAGTTTGGCTTGGGATGCAATGAAGTTAATGCGACGCCCTTCCAAACAGTGGATCTCGACCCTTCCTGTGGTTGAAGAGAAAAAATTGATTGGTATAATTCGAATGACAGACATTATTCAAACAGGACTATAGCATGGATCTCTCTATTTTTTTTATTATAGCAATTTTCATTGCTGGATATGCAGCCATTATCTTCGAGCACACAATCAAAATTAACAAAACAGCAAGTGCACTAATTATCGCCGTGATCTGCTGGGCAATCTATTTTCTTGGAAGAAGAGCTCCTCTTGCAGAAGACCTGAGTCAATTTTCTATTCACGTCTCAGACATCTCACAAATCATTTTTTTCCTCTTTGGCGCGATGACACTTGTTGAACTCATTGATTCTCATAAAGGTTTTAAAATCATCACAGATATTATTGAAACAACATCGAAAAAAAAGATGCTCTGGGTCATCACGTTCCTCACCTTTTTCCTCTCCTCTGTCCTTGATAATTTAACGACAACGATCTTGATGATCTCACTTTTGCGCAAACTGGTTCCTCATAAAGATGAGCGGATGCTGATCGGCTGTATTGTGGTCATTGCAGCTAATGCGGGAGGTGCGTGGACGCCAATTGGGGATGTAACGACAACAATGCTCTGGATTAATGGCCAACTCTCTACGACGGCTGTTATGCGCGCGCTATTTATCCCAAGTTTAGTCTCCGTTATGGTCCCTCTTTTCTACTTCTCATCCCGATTAAAAGGAACATACCCCCCAATTAAATCGATCAAGGCCGAAAAGAGAGAACCCGGCTCACGCCTGGTCTTCTGGGTCGGTATTGGCGGTCTTATCTTTGTTCCTATTTTTAAAACCTGGACAGGCCTTCCTCCTTTTATGGGCATCTTAATCAGCTTAGGCGTTCTCTGGCTCATTACCGATCTGATCCATCGCAAATACCCGGAGAGAGAAAAGCTACGCGTGCCGAGCATCTTAAGTCGGATTGACACCTCTTCTGTTCTCTTCTTTTTGGGCATCCTACTCGCTGTATCGTCACTAGAAGCTGCAGGCGTTCTGAGGTACATTGCGGTATGGCTAGGTGAGACGATCGGGTCTCTCCCATTAATTGCAACAGCGATTGGACTCTTTTCGGCCCTCATCGACAACGTTCCTCTTGTTGCCGCAACCATGGGAATGTATCCCCTCTCAACCTTCCCAAT
The DNA here is from genome assembly GCA_013287705.1 of Chlamydiota bacterium. Taxonomy (GTDB): domain Bacteria; phylum Chlamydiota; class Chlamydiia; order Chlamydiales; family Rhabdochlamydiaceae; genus JABDDH01. The sequence goes on from JABDDH010000031.1 coordinate 8,960, forward strand.
CGATGCACCATTATGGCATATGATTGCCTATGCAGCAGGAACCGGCGGCAGTATCTTGATCATCGGATCGGCCTCTGGCGTTGCATTAATGGGACTTGAAAAAATTGATTTTGTCTCTTATATGAAAAAGGTAAGCCTCCCAACGCTTGCTGGTTTTTTAGCGGGGATGGGGGTCTATTTACTCCTAAATTAGGAAGCTGATGGATATTTTTTGGATGCTGCTCGTTTTTGTTATTGGCTATTTGGCTATTATCTTTGAACATGTTGTCCGTATCAATAAAACAGCCAGCGCCCTCTTCATTGCGGTTGCCTGTTGGGCACTCTTTTTTCTCACAAGAAGCGTACCCCTTATGGAAGAGCTGCACATCTTTTCCGAGCACGTAGCAAGTATCTCTCAAATCGTCTTTTTTCTCCTTGGCGCAATGACATTAATTGAGCTTGTCGATGCCCATAAAGGCTTTCGCATCATCACCGATGTTATCCAGACAACATCTAAGACAAAACTGCTCTGGGTAATCTGTTTTTTAGCTTTTGTCTTTTCAGCTATCCTTGACAACTTAACAACAACCATCCTGATGATTTCGCTTTTGCGTAAACTCATCCCTCATAAAGAAGACCGCCTGCTGATTGGCTGCCTTGTTGTTGTTGCGGCAAATTCCGGCGGTGCCTTTAGCCCAATTGGAGATGTGACGACAACCATGCTCTGGATTAACGGCCAAGTCTCAACCCTTGCTGTGATCTCCTCCCTATTTATTCCAAGCCTTGTTTCGCTTCTAGTTCCACTTTTCTACTTCTCTTTTGTCTTCCATGGAAACTACCCTGTGATCAAACATCTCAAAAAAGAGGCAAAAGAACCTGGCTCTACACTTATTTTCTGGGTTGGTATGGCAGGACTTCTCTTTGTTCCTGTCTTTAAAGCATGGACGGGCCTCCCTCCATTCATGGGAGTTTTAATCAGCCTCTCTGTTCTATGGCTCTTAACTGACATCTTACATGAAAAATATCCCGAACGGGAGCGGCTGCGTGTGCCGAGCATTTTAAGCCGCATTGATGCAGCCTCGATTCTCTTCTTTCTTGGGATCTTACTTGCCATTACAGCTCTGGAAACTGCAGGCATCCTCAATCACGTTGCCCTCTTTCTTAACGAGCAGCTCCCTTCAGAAGCCCTCATTGCAATTGCTATAGGCCTCTTCTCTGCCATTATCGATAACGTTCCCCTTGTAGCTGCGACGATGGGGATGTACCCCCTCTCTCAATATCCTATCGACTCTAGCTTCTGGCATATGATCGCCTATGCAGCAGGAACCGGTGGCAGCGTTCTGATCATTGGATCCGCAGCAGGTGTTGCACTGATGGGCATTGAAAAAGTCTCCTTTTCCAGCTACGTGAAAAAAATGAGCCTCCCCGCCCTTGCCGGCTTCCTCGCAGGAATGGGGACCTACGTGTTGCTGAATTGAGCATAAGAATCGGCAAAAGCAGAAAAACCCTCTTTCTTAAACATTTGAAGATCTTCGATAAATAATTTAAGAAGAGGTTCTAGAATTTCTTCCACGTGCCACACCTGAGGGATTTGCTCTGAAAGGGAAGTTGCTGGTTGATCTAGTTGTGCAAGACTTTTCTGATCAATATTTAGGTTCATGCCAATTCCGACAATAACACAAAGAACATCCTTTAAGGCGACTGTCTCAACAAGCACCCCCGCTACCTTTTTCTTCTCTAAAAGCAAGTCATTCGGCCACTTAATTTTTGGGGAGAAACCTTTTTTTTTCAATACTTGAGCACAACAAAGAGTTGTAAACTGCGCCATGTGTTTAACAATAGAAGAATCTTGCGGCAGAAAAAAACAGAGCGACACGGCGAGGTTGCCTTGTGGAGACAACCACTTTTTTCCATACGTTCCATGTGCAGAGGACTGCTCATCTGCTATCACACACGTTAATCGATCTTGAGCAAAAGTTGTCGCTTGTGCTTTTGCAAAACGGTTTGTCGAGTCGATCTTTTCAAAATGAAAATAATTAATATTTTTATACTGCATTGCTCTTAAAAATGAGTATACTGAAATCTATGACTTGGGACCATAGGTATTTACGACGGATCGACTTTCGAACAATCCCGATTGTCCTTCTCCTCATGCTGATCAGCCTTTTTGTCATCTCAGCAACAACGCATCAAAGTGAAACAGACCCCTTCCTAACCCCCGCTGTCATCACACAAATCCGCTGGTTTGCGATCGGATGGGCGGTCTATCTCTTTTTTGCCGCACTTGATTATAATAAGTTTAAAAACTGGACGTGGCCCCTCTATGTGGGAATGCTCTTTTTGCTCTTTGGACTCTACTTTACAACACCTATCCAGAATGTGCAGCGCTGGTATCGCATTGCAGGAATTGGCTCATTTCAACCCTCTGAGCTTGCCAAATTAATTGTTGTAATGGCAATCAGCTGGTTTTTAGATCACAAAAGTTCCAGTATGCACAGTAAACGCTCTGCTTTCCAAGCCCTTATCATCCTCCTAATCCCCTTTTTTTTGATCCTCAAACAGCCCGATTTAGGTACAGCCCTTGTCCTCTATCCGATCGCCCTTGTGATGTTCTACTTTGGAGGGATTAATCAAAGAGTTATTCGCTGGATGACAATTGGGGCAATCGGAGCCCTTACCTTCGTCTCTTTGATGTTCCTAAACATCTTGTCTCATGAAGAGATGCGCCCGTACGTCACAACCGTTCTCAAAGAGTACCAGTATGAACGACTCAACCCCAACACATACCATCAAAAGGCGTCTCAAACAGCCATCGCCCTTGGCGGTATTACCGGAAGCGGCTGGCGCAAAAGCGACTTTACAGGGAAACAGTGGCTGCCAGCAAGCTCTACCGACTCTGTCTTTGCAGCCTATGCCGAAGAATTTGGCTTGATTGGCGTCTTTTTTCTGCTTCTTCTCTTTTTTGGTTTAATCTATTTCAGCTTTCAGGTAACAGCAATAGCTAAGGATCGTTTTGGCAGGCTTTTGTCTGCGGGAATTGCGGTCTACTTGAGTATGCATGTGATTGTCAACATCGGTATGATGACAGGCTTCCTACCCATCACAGGGGTTCCCTTGCTCCTTGTGACCTATGGCGGCTCTTCGATCTTATCGACCATGATGGCACTCGGAGTATTACAAAGTATTTATAGCAGAAGGTTTATGTTTTAATATGATCAATCAACACCCTTTTTTTACACCTGGTGCCTGGCTCGGTGAAGGCAAAATTCGACTCAGTATGGTCGAAGAGGAACTCGGGTTTTTTACTCGCTGGAACATCTCACAAGATGCAGAAAAAAACATTGAAGGCGTCCAAGAGATTCAAGTTAAAGGGCTCTCTGACATTATGTTTAACCAGTTTGTTTTTTTTGACATCCTCCATGACAAATTCAAGATCAAACTGGAAAACCAAGCGCTAGGAAAAGTTGAAGGCACAGGAATCCTGACAGACAACTTAATTGCGTGGGAGTTTCGCGCCCCTGAAATGGGTTTTGAAGGATTTGAATTTTATGAAAAACAGCCCGACAACAGCTATTTAATGCGCGCAGAGTATGCGACGACCGACCAGTTCCGCACAATCATTCAAGGCAAGGTGTGGCAGCAGAGCCTCCCTAAGGAGAATTCATGAGATTATGGCTTATCGTTTTTTGTTTAGTGACGTCTGTAACGCTCTTTGCAAGACCGGCTATTATGACCCGTTCCACCTTTGAAAATATTGAGGTGGGAACATCTTTGGCTGATTTAGAGGGTTGTATTGGGAAACCAGCTTCTGTCTGTCGTGTCGATGATGAGACAGAAGAGTTTAAGTACATCGAGCGGTTTAACGTCGGTGCAGAGCTGAATACGGAAAATCAGTATTTTCTTACTGTGCGCAATGGCCAAGTCATTGCCAAGCGCGTTGTCTACTTTGTCCCTCCCTCCTACGACCTGATCTACAAGGAAGATCCGAACAACCTTGTTAATTAACGGCGACTGTGGTGAGAACGTGAACGTGAACGAGGTGGACTCTCTAAGTCTTCATAATGAACAGTTCTAGGTCGTCCCACGCGCTCTGCCTTTTCAGCCGTAAGCTCAGCGGTCCCACGGCACTGACTTCCGACAAGCGCCATTAACGCAAAAAAAGTGGCACTTCCTGCCAAAACCGTTATGACAAGCGGTGCGGCAAAGATCAGAGAGACCACAAGAGCAACTGTGGAAATAAGTACGGTTAACGTCAAGGAAACGGACGTGCAATTTGTCCACGAAGCAACAGAAGATGCAGCAGATGGCTGTACCATAAAAACTC
>JABDDH010000032.1 GCA_013287705.1 Chlamydiota bacterium
GCTATTCTTACCGTCACACAACTGAACCTGGCTATCAAAAAAGAGTTAGAAGGAGGCTTCTCCTCCCTATCGGTGCGGGGCGAGGTGAGCAACCTCAAAGAGCAGAGCTCCGGCCACCTCTACTTCACCCTAAAAGATGAGTCGAGCCAAATCTCAGCTGTTCTGTTTCAAGCGAGTGCTAAAAAACTTGCGCGGCCGATTAAATCTGGCGACCAGCTCATTGTACGCGGAGACCTTAGTGTCTACACACTGCGCGGCAACTACCAAATTCTAGTCAAAGAGGTTGAGTATGCAGGCATTGGCGAACTCCTACTACGTCTCCACGAGTTGAAACTGCAGATCCATAAAAGAGGTTGGTTTGATCAAAAAATCAAAAAACCCCTTCCCAAACAGCCACAAACGATCGGCGTCATCACAAGCCCGAGCGGCGCTGTGATTCAAGACATCCTGCACATTCTCTCCCGCAGGGCACGCGGCTTTCACCTGATCTTAAATCCTGTACGAGTGCAAGGTGACGGGGCATCAATTGAGATTGCCAAGGCGATTGAAGAGTTTAACCACCATAAGCTTGCCGATGTCCTCATTGTCGGTCGCGGCGGAGGATCTTTGGAAGACCTATTTGCCTTTAACGAAGAGTGCGTCGCAGCCGCCATCCACGCATCAACCATCCCAACAATCTCAGCTGTCGGCCACGAAACAGACCATTGCATTGCCGATTATGTTGCAGATTACAGAGCTCCGACCCCATCGGCTGCAGCCGAAATTGTCATGGCAAACGCCGCCGAACACGAAGAGTTTTTAAGCCAGATCAGTCGCCGCATAAACCAGTCCCTTAAAATGAAAATTGCAGAAGAAAAAAGGCGCCTATACGCGATCTGCTCCAAAAAAGAGATCAGATCTTCCACAGCACTTCTTGCCCCTTACGTGCAAAGAGTGGACGAATTGACAGAAGCTCTTACCTTGAGCATGACGCGCACGATCCGAGACAAGAGAGCAAGGCTTGATGGAGCAAGAAAAGAGGCGCATGCGTTAAAACCATCAACAAAGCTTGAAGCATTTAGAGACAAGCTCTCTGCTTGCTTAAAAAGAGTAGAGCAGCGTCAAAAACAGCTTCTTTTTCAAAAAAAAGAGCGGCTAGACGCTTTAACGCTCCATTTAAAAGCAATTGATCCGAAAAACTTACTGATAAAAGGCTACTGCATTCTCTTTTCTGAAACAAAAGATTCCATTATTCTATCAGCACAACAACTCTCTAAAGGGCAAGGCGCAACAATTCTTTTGCACGACGGAGAGGTAAAAACAGTTATCCAGGAGATTTCCAATGAGTTTTGAAACGGCCTATAAGCGCTTAGAAGAGATCCTAGAAAAAATGAATTCAGGCACTGTCTCTTTAGATGATTCCCTTGCTCTCTACGAAGAGGCTGACATCTTAATCCGCACATGCAACCAGACCCTCACGCAAGCCGAGCAGAGAATTGAAGTGCTTGTGAAGAATCGCCAAGGTGAGCTCTTATTAGGAGAGGATGGGAGACCTGTAACACAAGATTTTAACAAGAACAGACTTATCTAATTAAACAATAACTATTGACTTAAATTGCTGCTTAATCTACTGTTTCCTCAAAAATTAATATTGGAAATATAAAAAATGAGTGCAGCAACGATCTCTCCACGACTTGAGCTTTTGGATAACAACCAAACCCCCATTGAGCTCTCTTCTCTAGAAACCGCCATAGAAAAAATTGATGACTTTATTCAACGCAGCTGGCTCCGCTATGTGTTGCCAATTGGAGCAAGACCTGCTAAGGAGGCCGCTTTGCGCTCTTGGCAAGAGGTCTTCGCGCCGATGCAACAGGAAGAAAATCCGTCGATTCAAGAAGCTCAAGAGAGACTTAAAGCTCTGCTCTTAGAGAAAAAATTCCCAAGCTGGTGCTTCAAAGATGAGTTAGAAAAGGACGTAAACCATGGTTTATTGCGTAAAAGAGCTGAATTTTTCAGCACTCTGACGACAGTCCAAGCTGTAGAGGATCTAAAAAAAGCAAGCCCCCTACCTATTGTTGTTCAAACAAAAGGAACAAAAGGGCCTAGTTTTGTCGTCTCCCTCCCCAAGGAACAGTTCTTCTTAAAATATTTGGATGTGATCGACGAGGAGATCTTGACACAAAGCTACTTTGGAGCCTTTAAGAAGGTTCCTGATAAAGACGGAGCCCTCTTTCATCTGGGCCTTGAGACGATAAAATCTGCCTCTTTTGATTTTGAAGATAACCTCTATAGATCAGTCCACGGAACGACAAGCATCTCAGGCAGACTCCGCCTCCAACTGATCAACGCTTTTGACACAATTCGAAAGATCCATGAGTCTAAAGAGTCTCAACAGAAAAAAGCTGGGGAAATTAAAAAAGCCGTAGTAATTGCAGAAAAAATTACCGGCTCAAACCTGCTGGAATTTTTTCAATCAACCTACGTAAATCTTACTGAGGCCAACAGAGCCAAGTTACTAGAAAGAATCGGACTTACCATTATACCAGACATGTTAGCCGGAAATGAGGATCGCATCATAAAGCCTTCTTATGATGAAGAAAATGGGCTCTACGATTGGAGTGATGTGGCGTCAAATCTTGAAAATTTAATGGTAAGCGATGATGGAAAACTCATTTGCATCGATAATGATATTGATCCTGCTCTCAAAATCGAAAGCCGAAAAAATAGCGCCTACCTCACGGCTTTAAAAGTGCTCTTTTCCTCAAAAGACTTTGCCCGACAACTCACACTCCTTGCACTGAAAGCAATTGAAGATGAGCTGACAGCTTCCGGAGAGACTGCTGCAATTAAAGCGATCTTAACCGATTTAAAAAAGATTGGCTATTCAGCCCTATTTAAAGGGATTCAGAAGATGCACGATCGATTAACGAACTACTTTATACCGTTTTGGATAAAAAAGCAGCGCGCGGAATTAGAAAAAAGCAATAAAATGCTAGCTGCCACTCTTACTGAAAGACTCTTAACCCTTCCACCTTACAAGGAATAACATTATGGCTGCAATATCAGGACTTTCTTCAGAAGACCCCATGGAAGTAATCACATTCCTAGCTTATATTCGCCATAATAGCTCTTTATCTAAAAGTAGTTGCCTTGCCCGTATAACACTGGGGTCTCAAAATATTAATGTAGAACAGTTGAGTTATGATGTTGTAGCGAAAATCTTACAATTTCAAGCTGATTTAAAATCTGGACTCTTTACTCCAGAGATGAATCAGTCTTTTGAACAAATCACAGCATCTGTTACAGGGCAAATCGGCGTCCGCATGCCCTCTCCCTATAAAAAAATAGACTCTCCCGCCTGTCCTTCACCAAAAACCCCCCCTGCTCGTTTTTTTGCACAGCAAGAGTCCCCTCACCCTTCGTTCCCAGAGCACGTGGTACACCATCCAAAACCTATTACAAAAAAACGAACTCTGTCTTACCCAACAGAGGAGGCCCCTCCTCGACAACAGTTACGCTTAACACTTCCAGACAGAAAACCTGACCCCTAAACGCATCGATCTCTGACAATCTGTCTAATGAAGCCTACCCAAAAGGATCTTGCGTTCGATCCTTCAAAACTTGTCTCTAATCGTTAAGTCAGATATAAAAGAGTTTTTACTTTACAAGTTATGCCATGGACGCTCTTTTTCTCTCACGCTGTCAGTTTGCTCTCACGAGCATGTTCCACTACATCTACCCGCCTATGAGCATTGGGCTTGGCCTCATTCTGATTATCACCGAAGGTCTCTATATCAAAACAGGCAAGGCTCATTATAAGACAATGACCAAATTTCTAATTAAAATCTTCTCTCTCACCTTTGCGCTGGGTGTTGCAACGGGCCTGGTTCAACTCTTTGGATTTGGCACCAACTGGGCAAGCTACTCCAGATTTGTTGGCGATGTCTTTGGCAGCGCACTCGGCGCTGAAGGCATTTTTGCCTTTTTTTTAGAAGCTGGCTTCTTGGGAATTGTCTTGTTTGGCTGGGAAAAGGTCTCTGCCAAAATGCACTACTTTGCAACAATTTGCGTAGCAGCTGGTGCCCACTTCAGCGCCCTCTGGATCGTCATTGCAAACTCATGGATGCAGACGCCTGCCGGCTATCGCATTGAAGGGAGTGGGGCGTCTGCCCGCGCTGTTGTCACAAACTTCTGGGAGATGATCTTCAATCCATCCTCTCTTGATCGCGTCTCTCATGTCATCATCGGCTGCTGGCTCTCTGGTATTTTTTTGACAATCAGCATCTCAGCTTACTACCTTTTAAAAAAAGAGCACCTCTCCATTGCAAGATCCCTAATGAAAATCTCCCTTGGCCTTGCAGCTTTTGTCTTGACATTACAACTCATATCGGGCGACTCAAGCGCGAGAGTCGTTGCCAAGTACCAGCCAGCCAAACTTGCTGCCATGGAAGGGGTTTATAAAACAGAAGAGAGAACCCCCGCTGCCATTTTGGGATGGGTCGATGAGAAAAACGAAAAAGTCGTCGGGCTTCAAATTCCTGGACTCCTAAGTCTTATGACCTATCGCAATATGACAACTCCTGTCACAGGGCTTGATCAGATTCCACAACAAGACAGGCCAAAAGTCGCCATTGTCTTTCAGACCTACCACATCATGATCTACATGTGGGCTACAATGGCACTACTGACACTCCTTGCCATCTACTACTATAGAAAGAAGCGCCTTGAAAAGAAGAGATGGCTCTTAATTGCCTTAACATTCTCTGTCCTCTGTCCCCACATCGCAAACCAAGTCGGCTGGATGACAGCGGAACTGGGCAGACAGCCGTGGCTTGTCCAAGGCTTATTAAGAACAGCAGATGGCGTCTCTAAATCGCTCAACCTCTATCAAGTCGTCCTCTCACTCACACTCTTTTTTCTGATCTACTGCTTTCTCTTTGCTCTATTTATCTTCTTACTCAACCAGAAAATCAAAGATGGACCGCTTGGAGAAGATGAGACACCCGTCTATCGATCTGACGCCTCAATTGGGAAAAACAGATGAACTTACCACTTGAATTCTTGTTTTACTGTATCGTCATCGCAGCGATGATCTTCTACGCCATCTTAGATGGATTTGATCTAGGAGTTGGCGCTTTGCATCTTTTTGTGAAAAAAGATGAGGAGCGGCGTCTTTTTTTAAATGCCATCGGCCCAGTCTGGGATGGAAATGAAGTCTGGCTTGTCATCGTTGGCGGCGGCCTCTTTGCCGGGTTCCCCAATGTCTACGCCACTCTCTTTTCTTCTTTTTATGACATGACGATCTTTTTCCTCTTTGCCCTGATCTTTCGGGCTGTCTCTATTGAGTTTCGCAGCAAACACGGATCACCTTTCTGGCGGACATCGTGGGATGTCGCCTTTTCAATTGCAAGCGTCGTGATCGCTTTTGGCGTCGGCCTTGTTCTTGGAAATTTAGTGCAAGGAATCAATCTAGACGAGAACCAAAATTTTATTGGCAATCCCTTAGATTTTTTAAACCCCTACTCTATCTTTGTCGGCATCACAACAGTCGCATTATTTACAATGCATGGAGCCATCTACCTAACCATGAAATTAGAGGGACCTCTTCACACAAAAGTTCGTTCATGGATCAACCCCTCTATTGTCATTTTTCTCGCCTGTTATCTCATCACAACCCACGCCACCTTGCGCTACCAGCCCCACATGCTCCATGTGATGCAAAAACATCCGTGGTTCTTTTGCGTTCCCCTTGCAGGCCTTCTCTCCATTTTAAATGTTCCACGCCTGATTCATAAAAAAAAAGATGGCTGGGCCTTTATTTTCTCCTCGATTAGCATCGCTCTTTTACTCTGCCTCTTTGCTATCGGAACATTTCCAACACTCATCCGCTCAAGCTTAAACCCTGAGACAAATAGCCTGACAATCTTTAATTCCGCCTCCTCCCAGCTCACCCTTACCGTATTGCTAATTATTGTTTTAATCGGTGTTCCTCTGATTCTTGGCTATGGAACCTATATTTACAGGGTCTTCCGCGGGAAGGTAAAACTCGACCATCACAGCTATTAATTTTTTGAAGTTGCCTTTTTAGCTTTTAAACTTTATAATCTCGACTTTGCAACTTTTTGGGACCGAAGGCCTCGAGATATTTGTTCTTGGACCTTCCTTAGAAAATAAATCAGTGAGTTTGGCTTATAGCCAAACAGCCAAGAACAAATAGACGAGGCAGGCGGGCTCAAAAAGTTGCAAAGTCGAGATAATCGCCCAAAAAAGGAGAAGACTCACATGGTGAGAATAAGCAAACAAGCAGAGAGAAGAAGTGTCAGCCGCCGTCGCCCTTCTCCTCCAGCAAAAAAAACAGGCGCTCGCAAAGAGAATCTACCACTTGGTTTTAAAGTCCATGAAAATGGTGTCGCAGGCCCACTCGCTGCAACGCTGTTTATCCCAAAAATCAAATAAAAAATCGGAATCAGGAACGAGACTATGTCCAGACATGCAAGCTACGGAAGTTCGAGCAAAGGTGCTAAAAAACGAAATGTCCTCAAACGGTATGAGCGCATTGACGTCTTGAAAAAATTAGGCCGCTGGAAAGATGGCGACAATACGCGTGTCACCAACCTTCCTAAAACCCCGATCCTACCTTAATCTATTGAAGATTAATCTTTTTAATCGGCAGAGAGATCTGCCGATTGACCTTAAAGCTGTGAGAAAGAGTATCTCTCTGTTTCTCGCCTATAAAAAGGTTTTTTCTGGTGAAGTCACAGTCCACTTTGTCACAAAGCGGGCAATCTGCAAGCTCCACGCGCAATTTTTTAATGATCCGACACCCACCGATTGCATCTCCTTCCCTTATGCCCAAGAAAAAGAGGCTTTTGACCCAATGCTCGGAGAGGTCTTTGTCTGCCCAAAAGTCGCAGAAGAGTATGATCCAGAAAATCCGCAAGCTGAAATTATTCTTTACATTGTTCACGGATTACTGCATCTTTTAGGTTATGATGACCAAGATAAAAAAGAGCGCGCCCGGATGCGTCGTGCAGAAAAAGCAGCACTTCAATTATTAAAACTGTGCAATTAGAATCCCCTCTACTGCCAATTCTTTGTCTTTTAGCCTCAAGCCTCGCCACAGCTTTTAATACCGCTTTGCATAAATTCGGAAAATTACATGCAAAAAAAGCGTTTACACGCAGCCCTAACCTCTTTTTTTTCCAACGCTTTTTACACTTTCTTTTTCCTAAACGAGAATGGGAAGGCCTTATTTATAGCCTTGTGACCTGCAAACAAATTCTTCAGATTACCTACGCCACAACAGGCTTTTTATTCCTCCTCGACTCCCCTCTCTTCTCCCAAACTCTCACAGGGGCACTCTTTATTTTTATCGTCCTACTACTCTTTTTCTCTCTCGCGCTTGATTTTCTCATGAACCTCATTGCCTCAAGACAATCTCTCTTTTTTCTAAAAGCAACCTCTCCTCTCATCTCCCCCCTACTACTCATTACAGCGCCCATCACGCTACTTATCCAAAAAGGGGTGCAAAAAAATCACGATCTCGAGGGATCAAAACACTCCTCCTCGCGCATCCGCGATCGGATTATAGAAATTCTCGATGAGGTTGAGCTCTCAACTCAGCTCGACAGCAATGACCAGAAATTGATCCTCTCCGTCGCAACCTTTAAAGAAAAAATGGTGCGCGAGATCATGGTCCCACGCGTCGATGTCTTCAGTTTGCCTGTCGAGACCACGATACAGGACGCCGCCACCCGTTTCTTGAGCGAGCGCTACAGCAGGATCCCGGTCTATAAAGAGACAGTCGATCACATCACAGGCGTCCTTCTCTACAAAGACCTCCTGAATAGTTACATCGAAGCATTGAATAAAAAAGATCCAGAACAAGCTCTCTCTTGCTCCCTTGAAGGGCTCCTAAAACCTGTTCTCTATACGCCAGAGACAAAAAAAATCTCTCAGCTGCTTCAAGAATTCCGCAATAAACAGCTCCATCTAGCCATTGTCGTCGATGAATATGGCGGCACAGAGGGGATCATTACCATCGAAGATATTTTGGAAGAGCTCGTTGGAGAGATTGCCGATGAACACGACCAGAATGAAGAGCTCCTCTTTACCAGTCTACCGACCGGCGGCTGGATCGTCGATGCCAAAATGGGCATCATCGACATCGAAGAAGAGCTGGGGATCAAAATCCCACCCTCCCCCGAATATGACACCATCGGCGGTTTTGTCTTCCATCGAGCAGGCTCCATTCCCTCTAAAGGCTGGCGCATGCACTATGCAACGTTTGACCTTGAAGTGCTCAGCTCTGACGAGCGCTCCATCGAAAAGATCCTGATCAAACCCCGGTCAAGTGACTAGGGTTTATCACTCTTAGGGCGATTTTTTTGCGCCATGTACTCAAGAGCACACGCTTTAAATATAAAACTAACTAAAACTGCTGTAGATCGTACCTCTTGATCTGTAGAAGCGCCTAGATGCTGTTGAAAAAATGTGATTGATGCACAATCGACTTTCAGGTAGAATGGGGAGATCGATTTCTTAAGAGGATTTCTACATGCGACGCTCTATCTGTTCTTGCGAACCAAGTCTTGTTTTTGCAGGCGACTCTCCAAACTTAAAATTCTCCTATACAACGGCTGTTGCAATACCGAAAGGCGCCCATCTCAAATTTGATCTCTTAAGTCAAGGCCGCGCAATCGATTGGCAAATCCCACAAACGAATCTAAAAGAAAAAGAAAATTTAATCTACGCAGAGCTTCCTGACGGGAAGTCTCTTGCTGCAAAAGAGATCGAAACTCCTGACTCTTTTCAACCCTCTTTTGAATTTATACTCCCCTGCGAAATAAAAACCGGCGAGGTCTTTACAATTCATATCAAAGGCGTCAGATCTCAAACATACGTACAGAGACGCCGTCCCTTTCACTTCTACATCGATCCAAAAGGAAGAGGCGATTTTCGCGAGCACGAAGTCTTTACGCTCGATGTCCGCGGCAACAAACTCCACCTCATTCGCATTATTGTCCCCTCCATTGTGACAAAAAACCGTCGATTTGACGTCATGGTGCGCTTTGAAGACGCCTTTTCGAATTTAACATGCAACGCCCCTGAAGGAACTTTAATTGAGCTCAGCTATGAACATTTAAGGGAAAACCTCAACTGGAAACTCTTTGTTCCTGAAACTGGATTTATCAACTTACCCAACCTCTATTTTAATGAGCCAGGCATCTACAAAATCCAACTCTTTAACAATCATACAAAAGAAAAATTCTATTCTGCCCCGATTAAATGCTTTGCAGAAAATGAACATATGACTTTCTGGGGACTTTTTCACGGAGAATCCGAAAAAGTCGACTCAACAGAAAATATCGAATCGTGCTTGCGTCACTTCCGTGATGAAAAAAGCCTCAATTTTTTTGCGACATCCCCCTTTGAGAGTACAGAAGAGACCTCTAATGACGATTGGAAACGAATTAGCACAAAGACGGCTGAATTTAACGAAGACACCCGTTTTTCAGCTTTCCTCGGCTTCCAATGGTGCGGTGATGAAACGTGTGAGGGTCTGCGCCAGATCATTTATCTGCGTGACCAGAAACCGATTTTACGCAAAAAAGAGTCAAAATCGAACTTACTAAAAAAGATCTACAAAAGTCATACCCCGAAAGACTTTTTCTCGATCCCCTCTTTTACAATGGGCAAGGGGTCTCACTCTGATTTTTCTGATTTCACTCCTGAATATGAAAAAGTTGTTGAGATCTACAACGCTTGGGGATCTTCTGAGTGTACAGAAAAAGAAGGGAATCTGCGCCCAATTACTTTTGATGGTAAAAAAGGTATTTCAGAAACAGCGACTGGCTCGATCCGCCGCGCGCTCAACCGTAACTGTCGTTTTGGCTTTGTAGCCGGAGGACTTGACGATCGAGGAATTTTTGCGGACTGTTACCAAAGCGATCAAGTGCAGTATAGCCCGGGCCTTACTGCAATTATCGCTGCAAATCAGACCCGCGAGAGCCTCTATTTAGCGCTCTGCAATCGTTCATGCTACGCCACAACTGGCGAGCGGATCATTATCGGATTTGCTGTCGCCGGCGCCTCAATGGGCAAGGAGCTTAGCACAAAACTTAAACCAGGCCTTGTGCTCAACCGGTATATCACAGGTTATGTTGCAGGAACTGCCCCTTTAAAAGAAATTGTTATCATCCGCAATGGAGAAGAGCTTCATACGATCAAAACAACGAGTTTCAAAGAAGAATTTACATTCGATGACAGTGAACTCATGACAAAGATTTTACTTAAATCTCCCGATGAACGTCCAGATTTTGTTTACTACTACATCCGCGCGCTCCAAGAAGATGGCCATATGGCATGGAGCTCCCCTATCTGGATCGACTACCATCCAGAAGCGCCTCCTGTCAGTAAAAAGCCCAAATAATAGGTGATCTGCGCCACATTTTCTGTTATACTCTCGACTGTGCAACTTTTTGGGCCTGAAAGCCTCGAGATATTTGTTCTTGGCCCATAGGCCAAACGGCCAAGAACAAATAGACGAGGCAGGCAGGCCCAAAAAGTTGCACAGTCGAGATACTGTGGCGCCATGAATGAACTTCTTTTTTTACTTCAAGCTCTACTAGTCATCCTCTGTGGGTTGGGAAGCTTGCGCCTGGGCAAAGAAGCGCTCTTTAGCTGGATCTGCCTCCAGGCTATTTTAGCCAACCTTTTTGTCACAAAACAGATCAGCTGTTTTGGTTTTACGATCACCTGCTCTGACGCCTTTGCGATCGGCAGCTTTTTGTCTCTAAATTTACTACAAGAGTATTACGGGAAGCTGAGTTGTAAAAAAGCAAGCTATATGGCTTTTTACTTAATGCTTTTTTTTACCCTCGCCTCTAAAATCCACCTCCTCTTTACTCCGAGCCCCCATGACACAACACACCCCTCCTTTGTCACAATTTTAACAGCAACACCACGCCTTGTCATCGCATCGCTACTCTCATTTTTTCTGATGCAACGCCTAGATATTTGGCTCTTTAACTATTTTAAAAACAATTGGAAGGCTCCACTTTCCAGGCGCAGCACAGCCTCGCTGCTCATCTCCCAACTGTTTGACACCATCTGCTTTACATATCTTGGACTCTACGGATCTGTCGCATCGTGTGGGGATATTATCTTGGTCAGCTATCTTGTAAAATGCATAATTATTTTTCTTTCTACGCCACTAATAAACCTATCAAAACCACTCTCAAATAATGCTTAAAACAGACTTTTACTTCGAACGACTCTACACATCGAAACGATCACGCGCCCGGGTTGGAAAAATCTATACCCCTCATGGGATCATTGAGACGCCCAATTTTGTCGCTGTCGGAACAAATGGAACGCTTAAAGCTGTAGACAACGCCACGGTCGATGAAATTGGACTCCAGTTGATGTTTTGCAACACCTACCATCTTCTTTTGCAACCAGGAACAGATATCGTCCGTAAAGCCGGTGGGCTGCATCATTTTATCAACCGCTCAATGCCGATCATTACAGACTCAGGAGGCTTTCAAGTCTTTAGCCTAGCTTATGGCTCTGTTGCTGATGAATTAAAGAGCCGCGGAACAAAAAAACAGGACGACTCTGTCTTGAAAATCAGCGAAGAGGGAGTGGTTTTTCGCTCCTATCGCGATGGATCTAAAATCCTACTCACACCAGAGAGCTCAATTCTTGCACAAAAAGACCTCGGCGCCGATATTATCATCCCTTTTGACGAACTCCCCCCCGTACCATATGAGTCAAAAGCATCTAGTAGAGTCACTAGAAAGAACCCATCGTTGGGAGAAGCGCTCCCTCGAGATGCATCTAAAGGATCCGCGCGGGCAGGCGATCTACGCTGTGGTGCATGGAGGCATCGACCCCTCTTTGAGAAAAGAGAGCGCACTCTACCTCAGCTCTCTTGATTTTGACGGCTATGCCATTGGAGGCAGCCTTGGGAAAAATCGCGATGAGATGGTCGAGGTTGTCACAAAGACCGTCCCTTACCTACCAATTGACAAACCAAACCATCTTCTTGGTATTGGCGACCTCGCATCAATTGCACGCGTGGTCCCGCTCGGCATTGATACCTTTGACAGCTCCTATCCGACACGAGCTGCTCGCCATGGAGTCCTTTTAACACAAGAGGGCGGCATTAAAATTGAAAAAGCAGAGTACGCCGAATATTTTGAAGGAGGAATCGATGGCTGCTGTTGCCCGACATGTAAAAGATTTAGCCTCGCCTACCTACATCACCTCTTTAAAGCAGGCGAGATGACAGCAATGACACTTGCCACCATTCACAACCTCTATTTCATGGTGAACTTAATGCGCAACTATCGTGAAGCGATTCTTGATGACAGGCTGTAGACTTTTCTATTTGGTCCCTATAACAGCCGTAGCAAACAGCGTAGTACTTCTCTTCCAGACCCACCTGAATCACAGGTCCGTCTAAGACCGCCTCGCCATTGAGGTGGCGCAGATTCATAATCGATTTTTTATTACAAAAATGGCACGTAGCTTTTACCTCTTCAATGGAATCGGCAAGTTCAACAAGCCTGCGCGACCCTTCAAACAGGTGGGTGCGAAAATCGGTACGCAGACCGTAACAGATAAC
>JABDDH010000033.1 GCA_013287705.1 Chlamydiota bacterium
GAAGGCGTTTATCTCTTCCAAGCTTCCCAATTTCTGATAAAAAAGGCCGACCTTCAATAAATTCGCAATGCTTTATCACTTCAACATCGCGATTATAACAGCCCTTTTGACAACAGCTTGAGAGGAGAAAGAGCAGTTGTGCAATCGATTCTTTTGCTTGTACAATATCTCCCTCTTTAATTTTCTGGTAGGCAGACGTGCCTCTTTTCTGCAAAATAAACTGAAATTCATTGGGATTAATCGGGTGCTCGATATGAGAGGCGTCAATAAGTGAGAGTGTTGTTGGAAGATCCGTAGAAGTATTTAAATGCGCACAGATAAGAGAGGTCTCCTCTTTTAAATTAGAGGCTGCGAGCGTACAGCTTGTAAAATCTCGATACCGTTTTTCTTGGCATTTCATTTTTCCTTCTCCACTATAAGGAGAAAATCGGCTCTGGTTAAAAAACTTTAAGAGATAGTTACCGTCAGAACTGATAAAAAAATGCCATTTACCAGAAGATTGATGGTAAAAGTAAGCTTGCTGAAGCGCTTGGTGCGCTTGGTTGCTCGGTAAAGAAATAGGCCATGTTTTGTTGTCTTCGCGCGCAGTGATGGAATGAATCGTAAAACCACCTGTCTTACTCAGAGCAAAGAGTGAAACTGCACAAATCAGAAAGAGTTTAATAGACTGCTTTCGAAATTCGCTGTGTTTAGAAAAATTGATGTTTTTTGTGGAGATGTGGCGCCAAATTTTTCGAGCATGTGTGAACACATGTTCGAAAAATTTGGTACCGCAGATTCCAAAAAAGGCAATTTTAATAAACAAATGGAACTTTGAAAGAAGTCTAATAGCACGTAACATCGTTTTTTTCACACTCTTGTTTAAAGTGGGCTGTAAGTTCAGGATGCGGCTCTAGCCATCTTAAAAATTCTCCAGCCTTAAGCCTCGAAGGAGCAGAAGCCTTCTGAAATCCTCCTAAATCGATTTGAATCGCCTCACCTTCGTAAAACCCAAAATTACGACTAATGTTTCCATCTTTTTCGCAAATACCCTTAGACCTATATGTAGAAAAAAGGTGGAGAATTTGTGTCATTTTTTCTTTTGTACCCTCTACATCCCCTTTACAGATCAATTTTTCTAGAGTGTGCAGAACAGGCTCTGCTTTTTTCTGCACAACAAATTGAAACGCATTTGGATCCAAAAGATGAGCGATATTTAATTTGTCGACAAGGCAGAGGCTATTGTGTAAAGAATCTGTCCGATCTAAGTGAGTGGCAACAAGCCCTGTCTCTTCCACAAGTTCTGCTGCCGCGAGCCGATAACTCTTCTCTGATCCCCGTCTCTCTGCAAAAGGGTTTGCCTTTTGTTTAAAAAACTTTAATACAAATTTCTTATCTTCTGATTCAAAGACATACGCTTCTGATCCTTTCCCGTAATAAAAAAATTTCTGTTCTAAAAGCGCATCAATTTTTTTCTCTTCTTCCACATCTATAGAAACAACAGCCCCCATTTCAGACTGAATGCGCATCACGCTAAAGCCGTCAGTTGCTTTGTGGCACAGAAAGTTACATAAAAAAAATCCCAGAACGAAAAGAAGAGCGCGAACTATGAGAAACACTAGAGAATCTCCTGCCGTAAATAATTCCCAAGCTCTTTATTCTCTTGATCTAAAAGATATTGTAAGGGGAAAAGAATCCGCTCAGGACCATCGCCTGGGATATACCCTTTTCTAAATCTGCCAATATCGATCTGGACAACTTTCCCCTCGATGATCCCAAAATTGGTCTTGATATTTGGATCTTTATCGGAAATCCCCTTAGTCAATCGGGTATTGATCTGCATAATAAGAGTATCAATCGCTCCTTTTACAGAATCTACGTTTCCACATTTAACCCATGCTTCAATCTGTTCATAAAGAAGATCTGCTCGTTTTTGTAAGACAAACTCTAAACCATCAAGAGACAAGGTGTGGGCAATACCAATTTTATCTACAAGGGTCAACTCTTGTTTGAGATGATCTGTCTTGTTTAAATGAAGATATAGAAGTGCTGTCTCTTCCCGCAGCTCTTCAAAAGCCAGTTTGTAGCTAGAAAAATCTTTTAAAAGCTTCTGTGCTCCCCGTTCTTCTCTCTGTTTCGTCCAGGATTGTGGTAAAAAACAGAGATGTAGAGGCAGGCGCATATGATCGTGACGAAAGCATTTGATCACATACTTTCCATCTTTCGAGGCAAAAGCATAACATTGGGCACCTTTACCCAAATAAAAAAAAGGCTGATTCAGAGCCTCAAGCGCAGTTTTTTCTTCAGCTGTAGATATAGCTGTCTCCCACTCTTTATGAAAGGTATGAGAAGAGAGGATCCTCTCTACAGTAAATCCATCTGTTTTTTTTCTTGCAAATAGCGAAAGCGCTGTTACAAACAGCAAGATAAGAAGGATTTTTTTCATGGCTCGAAATAGTTGAGATGCATTGCCTGTTTTACCCGTACAAGCGTCTCTGAAGATCTCACCTCTGCCCTCTGGCACCCCTCTTTCAGAATTAAGAGTAGTCTCGGCAGATCTTTTTCAAGCTCTTTACGCTTTAACCGAATAGGAACAAGGAGCTCTTCTAAAACGGAGTGAAGCCGTTTTTTTACGATAGAGTCACCAAGGCCCCCACGCTTATAATGTTCGCGCATGCGATCAAGTCCTTCTCGATCGGGATCAAAGGCGTCGAGATACTCAAAGACCGGATTCCCCTCAACCTTGCCTGGATCTTCAACACGTAGATGGTTCGGATCTGTGTACATACTTTTGACTTTTTTTGCGACAACCTCTTCTGAGTCAGACAAATAGATGCAATTCCCAAGAGACTTACTCATCTTTGCCTTGCCATCAACCCCCGGAAGTCTACCATGCTTGGGAACAAGAGCCTGGACCTCAAGGAGAACATCGGTGCGATAGATGCGATTGAAGTTTCGCACAATCTCATTAGTCTGTTCAATCATGGGGAGTTGATCTGCCCCTACTGGGACAAGGTCTGCTCTAAAGGCTGTAATATCGGCCGCCTGACTCACTGGGTAGACCATAAAGCCCGCCGGCACACTCTCCCCGTACCCCTTTTGTAGAATCTCTTGTTTCACTGTTGGATTGTGTTTCAGCCGATTCCACGTTACCAAATTCAAGTAATAGAGAGTGAGTTCAGGAAGCTGTGGAATCTGAGACTGAATAAAAATTGTTGTCAGATGTGGATCAATCCCGACGCTTAAGTAGTCAAGCATGAGCTGCATGACATTTTCTCTCACAACTTCTGGGCGATCTGCGTGATCGGTCAAGGCTTGAGCGTCTGCGATCATCACAAACTGCTCACAGCTACTTTGGAGTTCCACACGTGCGAGCAAAGAACCGACATAATGGCCCAAATGAAGGGGGCCAGTTGGTCGATCTCCTGTTAAAATCACCTTTTTTCGTTGCATGCAAATCATCGTATCAAAGAAGCTTTTTTTGTAGTAGGTGGATTTTATAGCATGAAAAAATCAGAACAGTTTGGAGAGTACCAACTTCTTAAGCTTATCGGCAAAGGGGGCATGGGAGAGGTTTTTCTCGCCTATGACACCCTATGTGATCGTACAGTTGCCCTGAAAAAAATCCGCAAAGACCTTTTACAGTTTAAAACGATGCAAGATCGCTTTCTTAAAGAGGCCAAGATCGCAGCACAACTCACCCACCCCGTCATCATCCCGATCTACGCGATTCACAAGGAAAAAGAAGAGATTTATTATACAATGCCCTTTGTCGAAGGGGAGACACTCAAAGAGATTTTTAAAACAACGCTCTCCCAAGAAAAACAGGGCAGCCCCCTTCATCCTATTGGAGGCTCCATTCCAGCTCTTGTCCGTATTTTCGTACAGATCTGTCAAGCAATAGCCTATACCCATTCCAAGGGCTTTTTACACCGCGACCTAAAGCCCGATAATATTATTATTGGAAAATATGGAGAACTCTTTCTCCTAGATTGGGGCCTTGCCAAATCAATTAAGGCTCCAGAAGAGCTGTCAGAGGAAATTCCTTCTACAGAGTCGACAAATGTAACGCGCCCTGGCAAAGTTGTCGGAACTCTCTCCTACATGTCACCAGAACATGCTCTTGGAAAAGTCGACACAAAAGTAACTGACATCTACTCTTTAGGAGTTATTCTCTACCAGATTTTAACCTTGCAGCTCCCCTTTCAACGTCCAGATCTCAAGCTCTTTCGCAAGCGGATCCCCCATGAGACTCTGATCGATCCAGAAGAGGTTTCCCCCTACCGCGACATCCCCAAACCGCTCTCGGAAATTGCAAAAAAATGTCTTTCAACAGAAGAATCCAACCGCTACCAAAGCGTAGAGGTGTTACTTGTCGATCTTGAAAAATACAGTTCAGGAAGACCAGAGTGGCGCAACGTCGCAGAACTCCTCGTCGATAATAAAAACGACTGGGAATTCCAAGAAAACATCTTACTTGCAAAGCATATTGCCATCACCCGCAGCCCCGACTTTTCCGAGTGGGTGACTCTCATGCTCTCAAAAGCCTCCTTCTCTGGGAATTTGAAACTTCAAGTAGAGGTGACGCTCGGCCAAGAGAGCAGCGGAATCGGCCTACTCATCAGTGTCCCTGAAAGCAGCACAACAGTCGATGAAGGCTACTGCTTTTTTATAGGATCTGAACATGAAAAGGGCACCACACTCTTTTTTGGCCAAATTGAGCTGATGCAAGAGCCAGACCTCTTTCTCCCCTCTCACAAATCAAATTTGATCTGTATTGAAAGGAGTGAAAATAGCCTGAAACTCTACATTAATGAAGAACTCAAACTCCATTATGTCAGTTACAAGCCGATGGCGCACGGTAAAATCGGACTCCTCTATCGCGATGCCGACTTTACTCTTGGAACAATTCACCTCTTTGCTAGCAGCCAGAATGCGATGGTCAATTGCCTTGCCATCCCCGACGCCTTCTTTGCCAAAAAAGATTATACAGCAGCTCTTTCCTCCTACCGCAGAATCGGCGCCTCCTTTTTGGGCAGAAGCGAAGGTAGAGAGGCGCTCTTTAGAGCGGGGATAACACTTTTAGAGCAAGGGATCGAAGAAAAGCGCTCAGAGCTTTTAAATGCCGCTTTTGATGAGTTTAGCGCATTGCGTACAACCTCTAGCGCTCCACTAGAATACCTTGGCAAGTCTCTCATTTACAAGGCAGAAAAAGAGGTTGAAGAAGAGGCCAAAGCCCTGGAATTTGCACTCTGTAAATACAAAAAACATCCCCTTGTGCACCTGTTAGAAAAGCAGCTTCTTTTTCGCCTGCATGAAGCGGCCTACTCCGACAGGAGGGCTGCCTACAATTTTGCACTCATTGCCCTCTCTCATAGACAAGAGGCTCTGAAAAACCCGGAACACCGGAAGCTCTTGGAGAGTCTAGAAGCTAATTGCGAGAAGGTTTTCTTTATTCCCGACACGAGACCACTTGCGATGCGCCTTGCCTTTTTTTTAGGCAAAGAGATCTGGCTCTCTGAGATGTATGAAAAGAGTGAAGACCCGGCTCTTCTTTTTGCACTGCTCGAGCTTAAGGCAGATCCGCTGCTCTTTCCAGCACTGCAGGAGCTGTATGGTAAAATTGAGACGCTAGATTTGGATAGGCTGCCGGAATTTTTAGACTTTGAGACGGATTCTTGTGTGCGCTATAGATTGGAGCGGGAAGTGATGGAAGGAAGAGTTGTTCCAGCGCATCTGCCAAAGACGTATGATGATCTGCGTGTTATCTCAGCTTTGATGCGGGGAAAAAAAGAGGTGGCGGGAGGCTTGTTACAAGAACATGGGGAAGAGTTACAGAGAGAAAATGACCCATTTTTTCCTCTTTACGGCTGTTTTTTGGCTGCAACACAAGGCATAGGTGCCGCAAAAAAGCATCTGGCAACAATTTCGCATCTCTCTTATCCGCAGATCCCGGCCCTCTTGAGCTATTATTTACTCGGAAAAATTGATTTAGAGGCGTGGAAAAAGAAAGCCTTTTATTGGGAAAGAGTGCAGCTGCAACGACAGGTGCTGCTTTTTTATACGTGTGCGGGTGAAAAAGGCCGCACAGAAGAGCTTTTTGTAAAATTTACTAAGCATTGAGATCAAAAGAGGGATCTACATAGTTTCCATAGAAGCTAGGTCCCGCTCCAAGGCCGTGCTGGCTAATAAACCCATTTTTTTGGTTAAGATCCGAGGTCAAACATTTTTGGCTTTGAAGGTATTGATGGTGTGCTACTAGGTTGTCTAGACCGTCAAGTCGGGTTGGATTAACAATTTTAATAATCCAATAGGAATATTTTCCATGTTCATAAGGAATAGGCCAGATTGGATCATAGACCCAAGCAAATATTCGACCAACAAATGGAATTGTTTCAATCACTCCACGCAGAATTTCACCCCCCCCCCTTTGCCGCATGGTAAAGGTGCCCCTTGTCCATGGTGAATAGAGCCACAACGAGATGGCCTAATGTGTGGATAATACCAAGAGAAATACGGATCACCCCACCCATGATTCCAAGCAAGGGTAGGCGGACAAGGCAATTTAGTTTAGTATCTTTGTCATATCCACCGTCAGAGCAATGAGTAGAAAAATCACTATAAAGCCACTCTCCAGTAAAACTCGCGACCTGAGTCTCTAATATTGGCACTTTTAATCCTCTATAATTTTATCTAATCTTATCACAATTCATAAAAACAAAATCACTAAAAAATCTATTAACACTCGACTTTGTACATGTTTGGAGTCGAGTTTTGCAAGATTTTGACTTTGAGTGGGTTAAAAATTTTACAAAGTGGCTTAAAAAGCCATGAGCAAAATTTTTAACCCACTCAAAGTCAAAAGATTGTGAAAATCGGCCCAAAAAATGTACAAAGTCGAGTTAACACCCCCTACGACTTTTCCTGTCTAGAAATTATAATTTTTGGTAGAGTCATTGGACTATGGCAGAACTACCAAAATTCTACGAACCAAAAGATATTGAAACGAAGATCTCAGCACTCTGGGAAGAGGGCGGCTTTTTTCGAGCAGACAGCAACTCTTCTAAGCCCTCCTACTCTCTTGTCATGCCGCCGCCAAACGTCACAGGCGTTCTGCACATGGGCCATGCCCTTGTCAACACCTTGCAGGATATTCTTGTACGCTACAAGCGGATGTCGGGATTCGAGACACTCTGGATCCCTGGAACTGACCATGCCGGCATTGCCACACAAACGGTTGTCGAGCGCAATTTAATCGCACAATATGGAAAGCGCCGCACCGAGTGGAGTCGAGAAGAGTTTCTAGGGCATGTCTTTGACTGGAAAGAGAAGAGCGAAAAAGTCATTCTTGACCAGATCAAACGTCTTGGCTGTTCGGCAGACTTTTCGCGCCTTGCCTTTACGATGGATCCTGTGCGCAATCGCGCTGTCCGCACTCTATTTAAAATATTACTCGACAAGGGGCTGGTCTATCGCGGTGACTATCTGGTCAACTGGGACCCTGTGACGCAAACAGCTCTTGCCGATGATGAGCTTGAGTATGAAGAACAAGACGGAGCACTTTACCATATTCGTTATCCGATTGAGGGTGAGCCCAAAGAGATTGTGATTGCCACAACGCGCCCAGAGACGATGCTTGGCGACACGGCCGTCATGGTCTCCCCTAAAGATTTTCGCTACCAGGATTTAATTGGGAAACAGGTGTCTCTCCCCATCACAGGACGCCTTGTCCCCATTATTGCCGACAACTATGTCGATCCAGATTTTGGAACAGGTGCTGTAAAAGTCACACCAGCTCACGACCCAAATGACTATCAAGTCGCTCTGCGTCACAATTTGCCGATGATTAATATCATGACAAAAGATGGCAGGATCAATGAAAACGGTGGCGCCTATGCAGGATTACTGATGTCAGAGGCGCGCACAGCCATCTCAAAAGAGTTAAACCGACTTGGATTCTTAGTGAAACAAGAGCCGCACCCGCACCGCGTTGCCATCTCTTATCGCTCAAAGGCTGTCATCGAGCCGCACCTGTCAAAACAGTGGTTTGTAAACGTCCGCGATTTTAAAGAACACCTAATTGGAGCCGTCCGCGACAAACGTCTGAAACTGATCCCAGAGCAGTGGGAATCTACCTATTTTCACTGGATCGAAAACCTACGTGACTGGTGCATTTCGCGTCAGCTCTGGTGGGGGCACCGTATTCCAGTTTGGTACGACAAACGCAACCGCGACCACTTTATCTGCTATGCAGAAGAAGGAGTTCCTCCAGAAGTTGCACAGGAGCCTGAAATGTGGGAGCAGGAAGAAGATGTTCTAGACACCTGGTTCTCCTCGGCCCTCTGGCCGTGCAGCACGCTTGGCTGGCCAGACAAGACAGTAGATTTGAAAAAGTTTTATCCAAATGCCACACTCATCACGGGTCACGACATTCTCTTTTTCTGGGTAGCTAGAATGACGCTTGTTTGTGAGTGTGTCATGGATGAGTTGCCGTTTAAAGAGACGTATTTACACGGGCTGATTTATGGAAAATCGTATTGGCGCTATCTAGAAAATGGGGCCATTACCTATGTCACGGGACAAGAGCGTCTTGACTACGATCTAGGCTTGCCTCTGCCCAACGCGATCCATTTTAAATGGGAAAAGATGTCCAAGTCCAAAGGTAACATTATTGATCCTCTGGAGATGATCGATTTGTATGGAACAGATGCCGTGCGTATGGCCATCACATCGAGCGCAACGAGTGCCGCTCAAATTGACTTAGATCGGCGCAAATTCGAAGAATTTAAAAATTTTACTAATAAACTCTGGAACGGCGCCCGATTTATCTTTATGAATCTTTCTAGCCTTTCTCATTTTGGCATCCATCACGAGCTATTGAAGGTAGAGGATCGTTGGATCTTATCGATGCTAGGGCGTGCGATTAAGGGAGTCACAGCGCACCTAGAAGAGTACGCCTTTGACAAAGCGGCAACGCTTGCCTATGATTTTTTCTGGAAAGAGCTGTGCGCCTATTATTTAGAAGTGTGCAAGCCAATTTTGTTTGGAAAACGAGGCACCCAAGAAGAGAAAGAAAATAAACAAAACCTACTCTTTATTCTGCTCTGCAATGCCATTCGCTTGATTCATCCGATGGCTCCCTTTATTACAGAAGAGCTCTTTTCCCTATTAAAGGGAATGATCCACGAGGTGGCATCTGTTGATCCGTATGTTCAGGAGAGTCTAACTGCTCTTCAAGCACAAGCGTGTTGTGTCGCCCCATATCCAACGCAATTTATGGAAATAAATCTGGAGGCAGAAGACCGTTTTGCTAATATTCACTCGCTTGTTCATGCAGTCCGCAACATCCGCGCAGAGATGCAGCTACCTCCTAATATTGCAACTGATCTGCTGGTTGTAGGAAAAGATTTAGGCCAAGTGGTCGAAGATCAATCCATTCTTCTTGCTCTGTTACCGATTAAACAGCTTCAGACACTAGAACAGGAGCCAGAACTTCCCTTCTCAGCCGGAGCTCTTGTCGGTTCGATTAAACTAATCATCCCTTTACCTGAAGAATTGCGACAAAAAGAACAGATCCGACTGGTCAAAGAGCAAGAGCGTCTCATTGAGCAACAGAACCAGATGCGTGCTCAGCTTGGCAATCAGGCGTTTATTGAAAGAGCGCCGCCTCACGTCGTGGAAAAATTAAGAAGCAACTTAGCTCAATTAGAAAAAGAGCTGATCGATCTGATGAAAAAGTTATGATTACGCTCGGTATTGAGACAACTTGTGACGAGACAGCAGCGTCGATTGTCCAAGATGGGAAAAAGATCCTCTCAAATGTCGTCACATCCCAAATCGATCTACATGCCATCTACGGTGGCGTCTTTCCCGAACTTGCTGCGCGACGCCACCTCGAGCTCATTCTTCCCGTTATCGAAAAAGCTTTGTCTAAAGCAAATCTAGAATCCACAGATATTGACCTTGTTGCTGCAGCCTATGGCCCGGGCCTTATCGGCGCGATCCTAGTCGGCCTTAATGCGGCAAAAGCCCTTTCCTTTGCCTGGGACTGCCCCTTTGTTGGGGTCAACCACGTTGCAGCCCACCTCTACGCTGCGATGATGGATCAAGAAGAAGCAATTTTCCCGTCACTCGGCCTTGTCCTTTCTGGAGGACATACGTTTTTAGTGAAAATGGAGAGCTTTGGCGTCTATGAAAGAATTGGGGGGACAGTCGATGATGCGATCGGTGAAGCATTTGACAAAGTTGCAACACTTCTCGACCTTCCGTATCCTGGTGGTCCTGAAATTGAAAAACTGGCAGAGCGCGGTGACCCAACCCGATTTGTCTTTAAGAGCGGCGTTGTGAAAGGTCGACCGTGGGATTTTTCCTTTAGCGGCCTAAAGACGAATCTTCTCTATGCGATTAAAGGGCAAAATGGCGATCGCAAGAGCGCCTCTTTAATTAAAGAAGAGGAAAAAGCCGACCTTGCCGCAGCTTTTCAAGAGGCAGCTTTTAGAGCCGTTGTCTCAAAAACTGTCGATGCTACAAGGGAATTTGGTGCTAAAGCGATCTATTGTGGCGGTGGCGTCACAAACAATCAGTACCTAAGAAGACTTTTTAACCAAAAAATTCAAGAGGTTCCCCTCTTTTGGCCAGAGCGAGGTTTGAGTCTTGACAATGCGGCGATGATTGCAGGCCTTGGGTTTCAGCTCTATAGAAAGTCCGGTCAAGGCGATTCCTATACCCTCGAGCCAAAAACACGCATTCCTATTTAAAATAGTTTTAATGTTAGCGTTCAATAGAAATGTCCGGTATTTCCGTTCTTTAGAAATGTCCGGTTTTATTGTTAAAAAAATTTAAGTTCTTCATTTCGTAACAAGTCTATTTTAACACAGGGGAAGCAATTCACCAAGTGAATAATCCAATAGGGTTTAGTGGATGGTTCATAGGTGGAAAGAGTTTCGGTTAAGCAAAAGAAACATAGCTCCCCCCATGGGGGGAGCACGGCCGCCGTCCCGGAATAGTCCTGCCTTTTTAAGGCATTTTGGTTCGCTCGCTCGTCGTCCCGCGCTGCGTGGGGCGCAGGCGCGAGTCTTCGCGAACCCTGTGCCAGCCAATATTAGTGTTGACCACAAGCTAAACCGTTGTAACACAAAGGCCTTAAAGCCAAACAAACACCCGCGCAGACTCGCGCCTGCGCCCCACGCAGCGCGGGACGACGAGCGAGCGGGATGTAGAAATGGGCTTTTCAGCAAGTTAATGACACTTTTTGGCGTCGTCTCCACGGATGATTTAAAGGAGGCTTTCGAACTTTTGCTTCAGATGAGTTATTTTCGATCAAGTTGTCTATGAGCTTATTCAGTATTTTTGAGTCAGCCACTTCATGTTGTTTCTCCTGTTGACTATAAACTCGATAGAGTAGTTGCTGATTTTTGTATAAAATGTCGACAACTCCATCTTGATACCGACATTCCTAGACCCTTCGAAGCATTTCTTTGAATTAACAACCCATTGATTTTGTTTGCGTTATAAACAATATCGAGCTTCATCAAACGCAATTCACATGACCAAAAGTTGGTAAATTTTTCGATCCAAGCTCGTTTT
>JABDDH010000034.1 GCA_013287705.1 Chlamydiota bacterium
GTCGATTGAGCGGTCCGCTTTACCTAGATTTTCAGACCTATATGCAAGGTTTAGACAACAGCGACAAGCAAAATGACCGCGATCCCAGTACAGCTTGCAAGCTCCTTTTCCACATTTACAACTGAAACATATTTTAAAATAAATCAACCAAGTTTTTTGTGCGTGTCTTGCCCATCATCTGGGAAAACGAATTTTTCTTTAGGAATAGCCTCACATCTGCTCAATCAAGAAAAAATTGAGCAGCTTATAGTAGTAGTTCCGACTGAACATTTAAAACATCAATGGACTACTAACTCTAAAAAATTCGGCATTGAACTCAATCCAAAATGCAATAGCTTAGATGTGGATGCATTGCGCGAATCAACTGATGCATTTGATGGAGTCTGCGCAACTTTTTCTCAAATATCGAGCAATTGGGAATTTTTTGCGTGTCTGTTAAAAAAAAGGACATTGGTAATTATTGATGAGGTACATCATCTTGGTTCAGAAAATTCCTGGGGAGATTGTCATAACCGAGCGTTTGAAAAGGCAACGCGAAAACTTCTTCTTTCTGGAACTCCTTTCCGAAGCGATAGCATTCCCATTTCTTTTGTTCAATATGACGAAGAAAACACATGTATCGCTGATTTTAGTTATAGCTTATCAGAGGCGCTAAGAGATGGAATAGTACGAGAGTTGGAATTTATAACAAAAAATGGAGCTGTTAGCTGGGACGATTCCCAAACGATTCATAGTACATGCTTGAATAATGAGCTGTCAGACTATCAGAGAGGAAGGGCTGTCCGTACGGCTCTCGCACCTAAGCTTCCTTTTATTTCTCAGCTATTGAAAGAAGCAGACAAGAAGCTCGATGAGCTCAGAAAAGACCATTATGATGCTGGGGGGTTGATAATTGCCAGTGACATAGCTCATGCAACAGAACTGAAAAATATTTTAGAGTCGGTCAACAAGCTCGAAGTCTTGTTGGTAACGAGCAAAGATCCCTCGTCCTCCAGTATTATTGAGAAATTTGAAAAAGGACAAGGCAAATGGTTGGTTACCGTTAAAATGGTGTCTGAAGGAGTTGACATTCCAAGGCTTAGGGTTCTTGTATATGCGACAAGTATCAGAACGGAAATGTTCTTTCAACAAGCTGTTGGTCGTGTTATTAGAACAACAAATGATCCACCGTGTACTAATGCGAATATGGAGATTCCCCAAACTAACCAAATTGGGAATGGAATTTCTTTTAAAATTTCGTTGATTGGTTGCATTAGCCCTCCAAAGATTCTGAATCTGACCTAAGAAAACGGTAATTATTCCATCAATCAGGGATTATCAGTTAGCCCGAAACTTTTTTTGAGAAGACTCACCAGTAACGATCCATTTTTTCGATGTATGTGCTGATAGAAATATGAGTTTCTTGAGCATCTCTTTTAATGCAGATGATTAAACGCTTTAAGTACCTCTTTGGCCTCTTCGGTGATCTTAGTCCACTCCGGTGTATCAATGAAAAGATGAGGCCAATCATTGTCGGCTGCAAAGGCATGAAAATGATCTCGAAATCTTTTAAATATTTGACATTGAGAATCTGTAAGCCCGAATTCTTTAAATTCCTTTATAACCCCATCCCCTTGAGAAGAAAAGACGCATACCGTTTCAATAAAATCGTCAACTTCAGGACCTTCTTCTCGAATCCACACTCTTCGTTGATAATCTTTGTCGGAAATATCACGAATAATTTCAAGAACTGTTTCTAATATTTGCTTTCTGTTTATTTCCATATTAATCTCGAAAAACAAAGTCATTAATTGACACATGTGCTTCAGGGGATTTATGAGACACTAAATTTCCATTTTTATCAAAAGCCTTTCCATGTTTCATTTGAATCACGTAAGGATTTTGTTGATGAGGAAAAGAACTATGAGGCTTCCCTGGCATAACACGTACTGTATGATATATGTTATGCGGATTCACATATTCCATACCAGCCCCTTTTCCTGTAATTTGAACCAAATAATGCTCTGGAATACCAGCGGGTCTTGGAAACGTTTGTATTCCATATTGATGAATAAGATTTCTTGCTTCTATTTCAGGCATGGGTTGTTTCACATAGGGTGCTAATCCGTTTTGTGCATTCGTTATTCGGTCATATGCAACTTGTTTTTCAGGATTTCCGGCATGATAATCACGTCCCTTGCCTATCTGTTGTTTGAGTGTTCCAGCCTCTTGCAATGCACTTATTTCCTTGCCTGCCAAACCAAGCTCTTCAGCGGCAACCATGGTCCTTTCGGCTGATATCACTACCTCGCCCACATTGACTCCTGCAAGACTCGCTTCTGCCGCGGCTTCCAGTACGAGCGTTCGCTCAGCTGCCTTCAGATTCTTGCAAATTACGCCTAGATTTTTGGCAGCTCCTGCTCCTTTTGCAACAGCTTTAACCGCGCATCCTGGAAGAAGAATATCTGCCCCATTTTTACCAAAAGCATAGCCTGCAAGTTCGCCTCTCTTGTAAGAAGAAAGGTTATTCCATCGGCCCCATTCATTGGATTTAAAAGCCATTTTCCAGTAATGCTTCATAGGCAGCGACTGCTATTTGCAAATCTTGGATGGCAACACCTGTCAAATCAGCGATGGTAATTTGATTCTCTGAGGTTCTTCTAAGAGACGGATCCAGGATGACTTCTCCTAGCTCATAAATTTGATCTTCTGTAATGATCCCAGCTTTAAGAGCATAAGAGGTGTCTCCAAATAGGGAGCATTGACTGTGACTATCAACAATAATGCGATCAGCTTTTCCAAAAATATAGGGATCCAATTCCTGTTTACTCTCATCATCTGTCCCAACCGCTGTAATATGGGTTCCCGGCTGAATCTTGTCAGAAAGAAGGAGAGCCTTTGAAGAATTTGTCGTCGTCACAATTAAATTGCACTGAGAGGTGAGTTGCTCTAGGTCGTCAACTACTTCAATATCGAATTCTGACAACTCAGGCTTTTTAGAAAAGAGCTCTGCTTTTTCTCTATTCCTCCCCCAGACTATCACTTTGCGACATGGAGTGGCATATTGGAGCAATTGGAGTTGAAAGGTGGCTTGAATTCCCGTTCCTACAATCCCAATAGACTTGATGTTTTTAGGAGCCAGGTACTTAGCTGCGATAGATCCGGCAGCAGCAGTTCTTAGATCCGTCAGGTATCTTTCATCAAGTAAAAGAGCAACGGGTCTTCCTGTTGCCTTGTCAAACAGTAGCATTAATCCATTGCCAACAGGTAGCCCCATCTTAGGGTTATCCGGAAATCCTGAGGCGATTTTAATGATGTAGTACTTGCCTTTTTTAGAGTAGCCGTATTTGATGTGACAATCTCCAGGAGGTGCGTCAAAATAAAGAGAGGCTACAGGAGGGATCACTGCCTCTTTTTTGCTATAGATGATAAATCCTTCTTCAATCCTGTTTAAAACGGTTTGAATGTCTAAGGCTTCTTCAATTTCTTTTTTATAAAAGATCTTCATTTGACTATTTCCACAATGAGAATTTTCTTGTCAGCTCGGAGACTTTAGCCCAATCTCCAAAAAGGACGATTCCGTAATACACAAGAGCCTCCTCTTTTGTTTTACGTGTGCCCTCAAGCTGCTCTATATAGGTGCCTGTTGTCATGGTGTCTGTAAAATCAACGTACCGTATTCCTGCCTCTAACGCCGCTTTTCTGAGCAGGCGAATCTTATTCGAGTTTGCTTGTAAAACCATGAAGGGCATTTCAGAAATCGATGGATGAGAGCCGCCATCGGCATCTTCGTAATAGGAAAGCCGCAAAGCCTCCTTGCCAAGTTCTGCCCCAAGCCCAATACACATGTGTGCAAGGGCGTTGAGAATGGTCCCGGGAGCGATTTTTTCATTCAAGACAGCGACGAGTTTATTTTCAAATGACACAGAACCTCTATTTTTTATGGTAATTGAATTTCAGAGTTAAAGACGAATACTGCCGAAGCGTGAAGCCTGACATGGACCGGATTTTTATTGATTAGTTCCAATTTGACAGAACCCGGACGCCCCATGAAATGGCCTTGTTCTGCACATATCCACTCTCTACTCTCCAGCATTCCTTGATCCATAGCGTAGGCAACGAGACCTCCTTGCATAGAACCGGTAAAGGGGTCTTCTGGAACACCGACCCAGGGGGCAAAGCCGCGGGCGTGTAGCTGATTATCTGGATCAAATGCTTCAGGAGTCAAGATACAAAAAATGACAATTTTGTCTTTTGAAGCAAATTTTGTGGCACTTTCTGTATTGATGACAATTTTTCCAAGAGAGTCGAGATTGCGAGCCGTGAAATAGAGGTAATTATTTGTCTTTTCTAAAAGTAGGGGCTTTGAAAAATCGATTAGCTCCCGCTGGATCCCAAGTGCTGAGACGACTTGATCTAATGTGTACTCTGCAGGAACGAGTTTAATTTCCGGAGAGTCGAGAATAAAGCGTGGAGCCATCGGGTCAGACCCATTAATCTCCATCTCTAAAATCCCCGCATTTGTCTCTACGCGAAGCTTCTCTTTAGATTTCGTACACAACCCTTCTGCATAATAGGCATATAAAGCTCCAACCGTTGCATGACCACAAAACTTAATCTCATTGCCAGCAGGAGTAAAAAATCTAAGACGAAAATCGGCCCTCCTCTTACTGTTTAGTACAAATCCCGTCTCGGATAAATTCATCTCTCTTGCGATCTTCTTCATCTCAAGATCAGAGAGTGAATCAGCGCTTAAGACTGTCACGGTGGGGTTCCCTCCAAATAGCTGATCTGTGAAGGCATCCGTGTGATAAATTTTGTATCTGCGCATACGATTTCCTTTTATTTTCAAATGTGAACGATCTTTCCTTGCGTAATCCTCAATAGATCTTCTGGGGAGAGACGAAAAACAGCATGGGGAGTTCCGGCAGCAGCCCAGAGTTCCTTATACCCCATTAGATCCTCATCGATCAGCGGCTTAATCGGAAATTCAAATCCTATGGGAGCGACCCCTCCAATTGCAAAGGTTGTCTCTTTTAAGAC
Organism: Chlamydiota bacterium; assembly: GCA_013287705.1. GTDB lineage: Bacteria > Chlamydiota > Chlamydiia > Chlamydiales > Rhabdochlamydiaceae > JABDDH01. The sequence continues at coordinate 5,023 of JABDDH010000034.1, forward strand.
ATAGGCCGCATCCGCCTTTTCGATCCCCTCCCCTATGTACTGCTCCACTTTCTTCTCATCTATCCGATTAAGACCGCTTGCAATGATACAAATGGGCTGGCCAGTTATTTTGCCTTTGAATATCAAAGTCTTGGCAATTCGCCCAATCTCACATCCAATTGCTGTAGCGGCTTCTTGAGCCGTACGTGTCAATTCCTTAAACTCAATAACCTCTGTTTTGAGGTTTCGTTCTTGAAGGATCTGCTCCACACGTTGAGAAGAACTCTCTTTCATATTTACTCTCCGATTTGTTTGATGTAGTTATAAATGCTCGCACGCGAAGTGCTGAGCTTTTTTGCAACAAAAGGGGCTGCATTTTTAAAATTGAAAACTCCCTTTTTATAAAGCTCTTGGGTTAGCTCTTTTTTCTGTTCCCGGTTGAGATGATTGAGAGATAAGCTCTTTTTATCCAAGTACTCCTGAATAAGCGTATCTGTTTGAGAATCAACTGGGACCCCGAAAATTTCGATCGGATTTGCAGCCTCATCCTTAATCTTTAAAAAAGCTGCAATCAATCGAGAGCCTTCTTGGAAAAAGCTGACGTCCATGTTAATGCAAATGAGCCCGACGGGCACTCCTTTTTTATTGCGCAGTGTGATGGATGTGCATTTGAGCGTTCTGCCGTTCCAATTTTGCTTGTAATAAGGGGCAAAGTAGTCCGGAAAATCCTTAACGCTTACCTTCAGCTCATGAAGAGGAGACGGCTCACCGATCTTTCTGTGTGAAATATTGTGGTAGATCGCAACAACCTTCCCCTGCTCTAAGTCGTGGACTGCCGCTTCTACAAAAGGATGAAAAAGCTCTACCATGGCCTCAATTAGGGGCTTATACTGCTTCCAGACTTCAGAAAACTCCATATCTCCTCCTATGAGTAGGATGCACGATTTTAGACATTTTGTCAAATTTATACAAATTGACAATAATCTGTACTTGACCTATTCTCTTGAAAAATCCTTTAAAAGGAAGGGGTTATGCCAAGAGATATGAGGGTGTCAAGACTTGCTGCGGTTCCTGGAATTGGGGTCGATCGCATGGGAAATGCAGCCGATGCAGCCAACGATCCCGAAATATTGCGCCTTGAAAATTTAGATACAGATCTACCCCCGCCGGAAGTGGCTCTAGAAGTAACAAGAAAAGGCATTGGCCTTGATAAAAACAACAGCTACCTCCCCTTTTTAGGCCAAGATGAGCTGCGACAAGCTGCAACAAAGAGAGTTTTTAGAGTCAGCGACACCGATTATGAGTGGCAAAGCGAATGCATTATCACAGCAGGTGGCATGTCAGGCATCTTGAATTGCCTACTTGCTCTACTAGAGCCTGGCGATGAGGTGATCGTCACAGACCCTACTTATGCAGGGATTATTAATCGTATTCGTTTAGCAAGTGGGGTTCCGGTATTTGTCCCCTTAATCCCCTCTTCTGGTGGCTGGTCTTTAGATATATCAGCTCTTGAGAAAGCAGTCTCTCCACGTACTCGTATCCTACTCATGAGTCCTGGCATGCCGACAGGGCACATTTTAACTCAAGAAGAGTGGGACGCTGTGCGACGCGTCACGATCAAAGTGGATGCGTGGCTCTTATATGATGCAGCCATGGAACGCATCTTATATGACGGTCGATCCGTATTTCACCCAGCTTCTTTACCCCAGATGCGAGAACGTACAATTACAATTGGAGCAGCTTCTAAGGAATTGCGCATGATTGGCTGGCGCATCGGCTGGGTTGTGGGGCCAAAAACCATTATGAATGATATTGGTCTTGTGAGCATCTCCAATGTAGTCTGCCAAGCAGGTATAAGCATGGCAGGAGTCACCACCGCTTTAAATACTCCAGATGATGGTCTACAGACTGATGTGGGGATCTGCAAGAAAGGCACGCGCCATCGGAGGTTTTGCTGTACTCTTTAAATTTGCCAAAGAGACGCTGAATTCAGGCGTTGAAAAAATGAAAGAGTAGTCGATTCCGTTCACAGCCCATCTCTTTACCGACATGGGCTATGATTATTAAGATTGAAGGTAATCCCAATGCTCTCAAGCGAGCCTTGTACCATTAGGCACAGAACGTTCTGGCACGGCAAGTACAACCCCATCGTCTAAAACAAATCCCATAGTCAACACCTCAGAAATAAAAGGTCCGACTTGGCGAGGTTTAAAATTCACGACGCACAGTACTTGTTTCCCCTGCAACTCTTCAACAGAATACAATTTAGTAATTTGAGCACTCGATTTTTTAATTCCAAAGACCGGTCCCAGGTCAATTTTTAATTTATAAGCAGGCTTGCGAGCCTCTGGGAAAACCATTGCTTCTAAAATGGTTCCAACCAGAATCTGCACCCGCTCAAAATCACTCCACTGAATCTCTTCCATATTTCCTCATCTAAAGCGAGCAATAAAGTAACACATTTCCTCTAAAGAGCCAACCTGTAGATTTAACTTAATAAAAAAACCCAGTTGACCGAATTGGATGTTTTTACCAATAATAAGGAGTCAATCCTTATCATTTTTCCGAAATTAACTTTGGACATTAAGGGGGCTATGATTGCCGCGACACTGGTGGGACAATTGCCTTTACACACAACATGTTAATAATCAGCTACTTAAAAAAAAATATATGTTACACAAAAGCTATCAATGTGATAACTTTTGTGTATGGGAAAAAGAAATGATCTGTTCGAGGTGGCTGACCGTCAACAAGGGTATTTCACGGCAAAACAAGCACAGGGATGCGGAATTTCCCGCGCCAATTTCCATCGATACCTTACATCAGGCGAGTGGGTAAAAGAGCTAAGAGGCATTTATCGTCTGACGCAATATCCCGTCTCCGATCGACCCGAACTTGTTCTCTGGACACTGTGGAGTAGGGATAAAAATCAAAAACCTCAGGGAGTATGGTCCCACGAGACAGCGCTCGACATCCATGAATTAAGCGACATCATGCCAGCCAAAATGCACATGACAGTTCCTCTACGGTTCCGAAAACAAGTCGCTATTCCTAAAAACCTCAAACTCCATTTTGTACCTCTATGCAAAACAGACATAGAAATTCGTCAGGGGTACCAAGTAACAACTCCTCTCCGCACTTTACTCGACATAATCGAATCTGGCACCGTATCCCAGGATCAAGTTGGTCAAGCTATCCGAGAAGGACTCCGCAGAGGGATTCTCTCTTTGCAAGAGGTAAATGAAACAGCCATACTCTTCAGGTATAAACGTGAATGTAAAATATAAAACTGCAAAGGCTGAAGCACTATGAGGGAGAATTTGCCAAAATTAGCAATGTCACCATCTTGGATCCAGACCCCCTGTGGAGACACAAGTTTAGTAGTAGCTGCTACCAGAGTGCTGTTCAGATGATTGTCCACAAATATCAACGTTCTTGAACCAGAATTTAAAAAAGGCCCCCAATGAAGTATACCGAATCCAAAAGACGCCCCATTCTTTCTACAATACTTTATTTACTGCTTTTGCCCTTAGTTCTCTGGATGGCCCTACTCTGGGGAGCATCGGCTGACCCCTCTTCTATCTGGGACTTCTTGACTCTATTTACATGGTTTTGGGTTCCTATTTCCATCCCGTTAAGCATTTATTTTACATGGTCTAAGCGCTGTAACAAAAGGTTTAAAAATTTTCGTCTTTTCAACTTGCTACCGCTTTTAGCCTTTGGTGCTTTTATATTGGCCAATGTGATTATCGAAGTGCTTGAAAAGCTTTTCACATGATGTCAGTAATTTCATTGCTTTTCCGCATTTTTTCCGCAACTCACTGGAAACGGAAGGAATATCGGAGAGCTAGCCTGAACAAAATCTTAATAATCTTGAGAGGAAAACGTGATTCTGGTTTAATCTCTTTTGTTCAGAGTGATACCAAGAATGGGACTCATAACCCGTCGGTCCCTGGTTCAAGTCCAGGTTGCCCCATCTTTTACTCTCAACAACTTACGCATCTTCTTGCGTCTCCGTTTTTCCTCTTTGTCATGATAAATGTCATGAAGTGTACCTATCTGCGAATCTAAAGTCATCTTTTGAGGTAACAGTTCAGATGCCCCCATAAACGTCTCTAGTTAACCGTAGTCAATCGTCGGAGGCCTATCGCCTCCCGCTCGCTCCGCTGCCTCCGTTTCCGCGTTCTCGGTATTTTTCTTGGTCGATCCTCGTCGCTCGCGCTCCAAGGATCCGCACAGAAAAACACCTCATCCACGGTTCTTTAAGAAACCACTATGTCTTAAATAACGGAGCTAAAAGATCAAAATCAAATAGCAATTGGTTGTGAACAAACCTTTTGATCTAGCTCTAATAATCGAGGGAACCCATTTATTGCATCTGCAAGAGCATCCCACACATTCCATCCCTGTTTACGTGCTGTTGAGATGTAGCTACGAGCGCGACAAAACATCTCACCTCCCTTGAAGGTCCGAAAACTACCTGCTATTTTTTGCTTTAGTTTTACCATACGTATATCCCGTTCACCCTGATTATTTGTAAATGGAACAGAAAAATTATGGATAAATCGCAGCACACAATCACGTCTCTCCTTCAACCGATCCAAGAGATTTTTTCCATCTCGTTGTTTTTGTTTTCTTCGTTTACCTGTGGATAAAGGAGGAAG
>JABDDH010000035.1:0-6782 GCA_013287705.1 Chlamydiota bacterium
AATTGCGCTTGTGGGAAGGTGGAGAAAATTGCGATTCCAGATCCCCAAAAGTGCTGTGAGAAGCGGAAGATTTTTGACCCCCTTTTCTTTAAGCGCCACTTGATCCATCGCATGCGCCCCTTTGAGAAAATCAGAAAACTGCTCAAAACCGAGGGCAAAGCAGAGGGCAACTGCGCCCACCATCGAACTTGCCGAGTACCTTCCACCGACATAGTCCCATATATAGAATGAAGCAAGATAACGCTTGGGATCATCCATAGGACTTCCCTCACCCGTGACGGCGATCACCTGTTTTGTGGAATCAAGGCCTGCCTTTTTTAAGTAATGACGTACAAGAGCTTCGTTTGTCTCTGTTTCAAGAGTATTTCCCGATTTTGAAACAACGACAAAAAGGGTTTTTTTAAGATCAACCTCACGCATCACCTGCGCTGTCTCATCAGGATCGACATTAGAAATAAAATGAACAGCTCTCCCCTGTTTTGCATACGCCTTAAGTGCTAAATAGATAGCCTTTGGACCAAGTTCTGAACCGCCAATCCCCACTTGAACAAGCGTTGTAAACTTTTTTTTAGAATCGACTTGATGGAGGAAAGCTTTGAGCTTCTCCAGCTCTTTTCTTGCCTGGGAAGAGGCTTCACTGGCTAGAGGCGTTGTTTGGGGATGGTCAAATAGATCACGCATGGCCGTATGGAGTACAGAGCGATTCTCAGAAGGATAGCCAATAATACTATTAATCTTCTCCCCTGTCTGCATCGCAACCATCTTTTCATGGGCTCCCATCTCACTCGCAAGTGAGAAGAGCGCCTCAAGGGTATTGGCACAGACCCGTTCTGTTGCGTATAAAATCTCAAGGCCGACCGCCTCTGTACGCAAACTGAGGATCCGCTCTGGGGTCAGGACGCCGCTATGTGTAAAATCAAGGGGCTTTTCTGCCAGTTTTTTGAGTCGCTCAAAGGCTTTACTATCCTGAAATTGCATAAATCTCTCCCGTACAAAGTTAATCCACAGGTTCTCAGATTTTCTTTTTGCAAGCAACTTGAATTAAAAGGTGAGTTTCTGGATAATGACCCGCATCGCTGTATCGGAGTATAGCGCAGCTTGGCTAGCGCGGCTGGTTTGGGACCAGTAGGTCGGGGGTTCGAATCCCTCTACTCCGATTTTTCTTTTCACAAAAATTCTTGATACCCGTATCTTGAGAGCATATGAGCTCTCTTGCAAATAACATAAATATCCGCAGCATCAGCAATTCACGTCTGTTGGCAGAGCAGCTGCTACAACTGGCAGTTCACGAATTTGAAGCGCTGACAGTTCAAGCTGAACTCATTATCAACCATTTTCACGAATTACAAACCTATGCAGAGCAGATTGGGGAACAACTCCTTCCCCTCTATGGATTTAAGCGTTACTTGGACACCACCTCAATTCCTTTTCAAGATGACGAGGGGAGCCTCTGCGATCTTCTGTTAAAACAAGCCATCCCCATCCTTGTTTTTCAAGGAGAGACCTTTTCTATCCCCAACCGCGAAATGAGCCGTGGTGTGAGCTACTCTCTGAAACGCAACTTTCTTTACCATTACCACGATGGAGCGCAACCGGGCAATCTGCTTTATACGCGCCTCAAAGATCTAGTAGGACAAGAGAGGCTCTTTTCATCCTGAGGAAGCAGCAGTTGATTGAACAAGTTCTGTAGGTCTTACGAGCTCTTTCCATTCCTGAACACCGTAAACATCATGAAAGTCAGAGGCTTGTGCAAGATCCGCCTCTGCTGCAAAGATAAGATCTTCCATCGATGCAACCGTAACGCGGCCGGCCAAGTTATAGCGTACGACAAGAGCTGAAACTTCTGGCGCAGCTTCTAACTCACCTCTCATTGAAGAGAATTCATCACAACGCGCCAAAGAAAAGCGCAGTTCATCCCTAATGGAAGGGCGATAAGAACTTGCTAGTAGCCCATATCCTAAAATGCGTGGCTTTCATCGAGTTAACTCGGCATCTCACAGCAATAACTATACACAAATAAACTCAAAAGCTGGACTTTGCCTACGTCGGGCAGCCACTCATTTTGTGCCCGCCTGTATCGCTAAACTTTTTAAGTTTAGCTGCTTCGGCGCCGGCTTCGCCTGGCGCAAACTGAGGGCGCCTCCTTGGCTAAGTCCAGCTTTTGAGTTTATTTGTGTATACATCCAGGTTATACACTTCTATTACACGTGTATACATTTTAAATTAATTAGTTCACAACTTTTCATTCTGCCCTGTGTGAGGATTGTGAAAGTAATCGGGGAAGCTACTAAGCGTGCCTTTTTCATCTGTTCCATTCTCCAACTTGAATATCCAGCTAGGATGTTCCGGATCAGAAATAGATAGGATAAAGTAACCAGATGAATAGGGAGCCGTAGGGTTTCGTTGATCGCATGAAAAACAACAGTCAAAAATTTGTCCTATGATAGGTATTGTTTCAATACAACCGTGTAAGAGTTCACACACACCCTTTGCTGCATGAAAAAGATGCCCTTTCTCTAGCGTAACCATAGCCATAAAAAGATGGTTAATAGTATGAATGATAGCTAGAACAATTCTGCATATGCCCCCTAATGAACCTATAAAAGGAATTTGACAAAATGTGTTAAGGCAAGTATCACCCATCATATCAGTATCATGCCAACTCCAATCACTATACAAATACGGCCCGGTCTTGCTACTAACACTTGTTTCTAAAATAGGCATATTAAACCTCCATTACTTGTTGAAAAAACCACCAAAGACAAAACAGCACCAAAGTTGCATGTAACTAATTAATTGCAAAAATCATAGCCACAGCCAAAACAAATTCCATTGTTTTTATGTACGTCCTTAAAAAGTCCTGGCAAAACCTATCAAAGAACACCATACGCCTGTGGATGAATCACGGTTATGGACGAAGATTCTAAAGAAAATCATAACCGCTGACAAGAAAAGATTTATTATAAGTCATTGGGACTATTAAAAAACGAGGCTGGGCTGTATCCCTGAGCAAAGCGAGTGGGGTACGGCACTGCCTCGGGTAGCGCCGAAGGACGCTATCAACAAACGTGATTCATTCAAAGACGCATGGTGTTCTTTGATAAGTCTTGCCAGGACTTTTTAAGGACGTACGTTTAATGCTTGGGAGCCGTTTTTTGATGATGCAGCTGGGGCTGCTATTCAAAATGAAATTCAAAATATCCTATCCATCTCGACTTTGCAACTTTTTGGGACCGCCTGCCTCGTCTATTTGCTCTTGGCCGTTTGGCCTATGGCCAAACTCGCTGATTTATTTTCTAAGGAAGGGGTTTTTAACCCCTTCCTTAGAAAATAAACAACGCCAAGAACAAATATCTCGAGGCCTTCGGTCCCAAAAAGTTACAAAGTCGAGATCCATCTATTACAAATAAAATATTTTGTCACGTTCGATATAATCGTTTGAAGTGGTTATATCGAACGTGATTCAAAAGTTGGCTGGTTAGAGTCTAATATTTAAAAATAGACTAATTCGCCACCGGCAGCCGAAAAGCCTTGAGCCATACGCCTACCTTGTGGCGAAACAACTCTTTCGAGCAGATAGAGCATCTCAAGACCCTCTAGTTCTTGAATCAGCTGGGATTCGGCGATCAAGCGAAAAGGCGTCCCCTGACGCGAAAGCTCGCCCATGAGTTTTTCAACATGAGCCGATGCTGCCATACTCCATAAGTCGTCATGGGGTAGAACAACCCCAATCGACGCTTCCTGCAGTTCCTCCCCTAAAATTTGCAGGTGAGAAAAACGATCTTTTGTCAGGAGTTGGGCTCGAAAAGCTGCTTCGGGAATTAACGTCAGATCAAGCTCACAATAGATCGGAAGGGTTTCCGGCAGAATCGAGCTAAGTCTGTGTAAAAATTCTGTCAGCAATGTGGTGCTAAAGAGAAGTGCGGACTCTGGGGTGTCAGCGCGCTCCCCTAGCCACTCCTCATAATGGTCTGCATAACGAGCAATTTTAAGAAACCTCAATGCGTAGTGAAGGTCCCCTTTATAGAGGATGACGCCGGAGCTCTCTGTAACCTCTGAAAGAATCGTCTGATTAAAATGATCAAGAGTCAGAGCCATCGACGCGTAAGCGGCTTCTAAGTCCCATTCGATGTGAGCATTTTTCCAATCAAAATCAAGTTCAAAGAGCGGTTTTTCAATGCCACGCGCAAGATCTTTTTCCTTGTCCCAAGAAAGTTCACTATTCCAGGCAGCTGGAATGACAATTCTTACTGACATAAAAACTCTAAATACCGAATCTCACGTCCCTGACTCCGCCACAACTCTTCAAAATAAGAAGTGCCGTAGCCTGGAAAGTCTGTGATGTAAAAGGGCTCAGGAAAGGCTGTTGTAAAAGAGGGCGATTGAACAACTGCGCTCAAAATCTGCCCTGCATAGTCGGCATCATCGGTCACAGCTCTAAGAGTCGCTCCTTTTTTGGCAATGCGGGCAAGCTCGGATACAAACGGTTCTTGAAAGAGGCGATTTTTAGCATGCTTCTCTTTTGGCCACGGGTCAGGAAAGTGAACGCAGATGGCATCGATCGACGCTGTTTTAAAATAACAACGCGATGCGACAAGAGCTTCTCCAGCAATAATCAGAAGATTTTTCAACCCTCCATTAGACATTTTGGACCAGATCTTTTGCACCCTTTCAAATTTTTTTTCGACAGCGATAAAATTCTGATCGGGATGCGCACGCGCTTTTTCAATGATCCATGAGCCGTTACCACTACAATACTCGAGTAAAATAGGGTTGGTATTCCCAAAAATTTCCTCCCAGGGAGGAAGAAACGCTGCGTCATGATCCTGATAATATTCTGGAATAAAAAAAACCTGACCCACAAGGAGAGGGCGACGCTCTTGCCAAGGAAACGGATATCTTAAATTTTTTGGTTTCATAGATTTGATATTATATCAGACTGTTCAGAAATAATCCATCCTGATATGGTCCAAATCAACAGGAGCCTATCTATGAGCCGCATCTTTTTAATCTGCATTCTCTCTTTTTTCTCCCTATTTACTCTTCATGCTGAAGAAGAAGGGGTAATCTCTCTTAAAGAAAATTCTTACAACACGCAGCGCGCGCAAGCAGAAGAGGTTACGCACCAGACAATTTCAATCGATTTAAAACAAGTCTTTTCAGGAGCACCCATTATTTATTCCATCCTTCTCTCTATGTCGGTCGGAACTCTCTTTATCTGGCTCTACTCTATTTTGACCCTACGTTCTATAGGGCACATTCCCGACGTCATCTCAAAATCTCTGCGTACGAAAATTCACGGAGGCCAGTATGATGAAGCACTGAGTTTATGCTCAAATCACAACAGTCTCTTTTGCAGAATGCTGCAGTCTGCCTTACTTGTTAGAACACAAGGTCCAGGGGTTATGAGCGAGGCTATGAAAGCCGAAGGGAAAAGAGCAAGCGTTGTCTTCTGGCAAAGGCTCGCTCTTCTCAACGACATTGCCGTCATTGCCCCGATGCTCGGTCTTTTAGGAACTGTTGTCGGTATGTTTTACGCTTTTTACGACCTTAACCGAACGATTGAAAGTATCTCAACACTCTTTGACGGCCTTGGAATCTCAGTTGGAACAACTGTTGCAGGTCTTGGGGTTTCGATCCTATCGATGATCCTCTATTCCGTCTCTAAATACCGTCTTGTGCAGCAGTTGACTCTTGTCGATAATGAGACACAAGCAATGGCCTCTTTAATCCACAAAGCCCCGACCCAAGGAGAGCTGTGAGCATTATTCCTGATGAAGAACTACGCAGTAACAGCAGCATCAACTTAGCGCCCATGGTGGACTTTCTCTTCCTTGTCTTGGCGATCTTTGCGACGCTCGCTGTCACTCGTGCTGTGATCTACGATACAGAGATCAACCTAGTCAAGGCGCAACCAGAAATGCAGGCGCAACCTTTTGTCAAACAGCCAGATGTCTATATTGTGACATTGAGTATTAACGAAAATGGACAGTATAAATGGCTGACAGAATTTAACGAGTATTTGATGGATGGCACAGAGGCCATTACAAAACAGCTACGCAAACAGCAGGAGCTTGGACTGCTTCCTAAAGAGAAAGAAAAGACCCGGCTGCTTGTCCATATCGATAAAGAATCGCGCTGGGAGCCGGTTCTTGATCTGATTTTCGCTGTCCGTAAAGCCGGCTTTCAGATCCACCCAGTTTACGAGCCTCCCAAATAAAACTAGGGCGTGTCGAAAGAAGTCTCTTGATCAGAACCTGGGCATTTGGCTACAATAAACCTTCATTTCCTGCCCAGGTGGTGAAATTGGTAGACACGCCAGATTTAGGTTCTGGTGCCGTAAGGTGTGTAGGTTCGAGTCCTATCCTGGGCATTTTCTTTGGAGAGCCCCTAAATGATCATTTATATTTATGGAAAGTGCTCCACCTGCAAAAACGCCCTCCTCTTTTTAAAGAAGCGCGGTATCACCTTTACAGAGAAAGAGATCACCCAAAAGACTCCCTCAATTGCAGAGCTCGAACAGATGCTCAATTATCAAAACGGCGACTTAAAAAAACTTTTCAACACATCTGGTCTGCTATATAAAGAGATGGGGTTAAAGGAAAAACTTCACAACCTAACCATCACTGCTGCCCTCATATTGCTCCATCAACACGGCATGCTCATTAAACGCCCTTTTTTACTTGGAAATGGTTCTGGACTTTTAGGCTTTAAAGAGCCTGAGTGGGCCAAAAAAATCTATACACAAACAACCTGAAAAATCGGAATTTTGGCAAGAAGGC
>JABDDH010000035.1:6792-9653 GCA_013287705.1 Chlamydiota bacterium
GACACCGCCAAAAACCGATTCTTCAGGTTGTTTGTGTATAAAAACATTGATCTTTTTATAAAAAACTTCTACTGTTTTTTCAAAAAGGAGCGAGGTGTGAAATTTTTTAGCCTATTATTTTTTAGCACCGTCAATGGCAAAAAAGAGCCTCGTTTTAAGCTAATAGAGCGACATGATTAGAAAAATTTTTTATACGTCTATACTCTCTAGTACGTCGCTTTTTGCTGGCTGGGGAACTCCGTTTCAGGTTTATAATGGATTGCCAGCTTTTACTCCAGCTTCAGGAATTGATAGTCAAGGTAATGGGATTGTCGCCTACGCCTTACAACAAACACAAGACACTTTTGTTGCCGCCACACAGATTGTTAGTGGCGCCCCAGTCTCTCCCGTATCATTTGCTTCAGGACCTGTTCAACGCATTAACATTTCCATGAATGACAGTGGGAATGCTACAGTGGCTTGGGTAGAGTTTGACGGTGTAACCAGCACAAACTTTATTCGTTTCACATCTTTTTTAAATAACGCATGGCTTCCTATCGTTAATGGATCAGACCCGGCTCTCAACAATGCTTTCGCTAATTCTCTACCGGGGATCGCAGAAGATAGCTCAAATAATGCTATAGCCTTCTGGGCTCTAGAATCTCCTACTGGATCTGGTAATTACACAGTAGCTTATAATCTTCTACAATCAGGAACATGGACGGGAGAAAATAACTTATTAACGGCCTCTACGGATTTTATCCCTACAGCTTATCTTGCAGGAAACTCCTCAGGTCAAGGATTTGCCATTTGGCCTTCTACAGGGTTATTTGTTCTACAAGGTTCATATTATAATGGAGTTACCTGGACAAATAATCTGAGCATCTCAACTGATCTGCTTCCAAGCTGTAACCCCCCAATGGATGTTGTCATTAATAGCTCACAGGACGCCCTCATTACTTGGGCAACTCAAACCGGAGGTGTTAGCGCCATTTTATTCAGCGGAAACAGTTATGGCTTAACTGAGCCTGTTTATCTTTCTGCCCCAAACTTTGTAACACAATACTTAGCCACTGCCTTAAATGATGCGGGAGATGGAGCAGCTGCTTGGATTTCTTATAATTTCATCACATTCGAATCCGATCTTTACATCGCCTTCCGCCTCAATAACAGTTGGCAGCCTCCCCTACTTCTAGACACAATATCAGAAGGAATAAACGCCTTTTTATCTCAAGTCAATATCGGTCTTGACAACGAGGGAAATGCTTATGTTGTTTGGTGTAGAACAGATGGGGGTTCAAATTCAGAAATTGACGGCTCTTATCTTTTAAAAGGTGCCACTTCTCCCTCACCGCGAGTTCTTATTTCAACAGACAACATCCTCACTTCAACAGCCCCGAGCCTCTCAGTGAATGGGTCGGGACAGACTCTTGTCTCCTGGTCAAGCGGTCCCTTTGGATCAGCGCTTATTGAGGCAGCTGTCGGAATCCCAAGCTCGACCCTCTCACCGCCCTCAGACCTTTCTGGGAAACAAGTCAAAAACAGGTTCGCCACTCAATATGAAAGAGCAAACGTACTCACATGGAGTCCCTCTCTTGATCCATCTGTGCAAAGCTATTACATCTTCCGCAATGGTCTACAAATTGGAACAGTCGCAGCCTCTTCTGTCCCAACCTATATCGATCATAATCAGACAACAACTCCAATACTCTATAGTGTAACGGCTGTTAATGTACATCACGATCAAAGCGATCCTTCTACTATTACCCTTCCTTAGCTTCTATAGCGATATTAGAGCCAGCGAAGGGTTAATTAATCCCTCTTATATCCAAGAATATCTCACAAGTCAGACGGGATGGGCGAGGCTCCACGGAGCTGAAGGAGATAATTTAGGAACCGGCATGCTCTACTACGGGATCATCTATGCCATGCAGGCCAAAACATGTGTTTGCCTCGGTTCTGGAGATGGCTTTGTTCCACGTGTATTGAGACAAGCCCAGAGGGATTTACAGTTAGAAGATTCTTGTACAATCCTCATCGATGGAAATACAGGAAATTGGGGACGCCCCGTCTGGCTTTCTAAAAACTCTATTTTAAAAAGTGAATTTCCTGAAATCCAGATCATCCTAAAAAAAACATCTGAAGCGCACAAAGACCTCGCAGGACTTTGTATTGACTATCTCCATATCGACGCGGACAGAACTCCACAAGGGGCTCTGCAGGACTTTCTAGATTACCTCCCTTACATGAGAGAGGGTGGAGTGATCGTCCTCCATGATACGGGAGAAAGAGCCCCGTGTGCCGGTCTCATTGACAAGATAGAACAACTTGGCTACAGTGCAATTAATTTCAAAGATTTGGGATCAGGTGCCGCCCTGATAGTTGTAGATCATGCTAAATAAAATTATCTTCTTTCTACTTCCACTCTCTATTTATGCCGCAAATGGAACAGTCCAAATCAGAGCTGGCTATTACTACCCCGAATCAAACTTGATGCGAAAGTTGTATCATAGCGGAGGTGCTGAAGAAGAGATTGAAGGAGCAGTCGAGATCTATGAAGACCTATCGCTCTTTCTCAACGGAAATTTTTTTGTTAGAAGCGGTCATTCCGTGGGTCTTGAGACCCCTACCTCAGTTCAGATCTACCCGTTAAGCTTGGGACTCAAGTACAACTTTCACATCACACCCATTGTTGATCTTTACTTAGGAGCTGCCCCCACCTATACCTGGGCTATTTTCCACGACAAGTCGCCCTATGTACAAGAAAAGGTTCACACAAGCGCTTGTGGAGTTGTCGGGAAAACAGGAGCTCTCTTCTTTTTCAATCAGAGACTCTTTTTTGATCTTTTCTTTGACTACTATTACACCAATTTGTCAGGGCC
>JABDDH010000036.1 GCA_013287705.1 Chlamydiota bacterium
AGTAGCTGCGTGTACAAGGGAATTTTCCACATAACGTTGCTGTGATACTCCCATGCTCGATAACGGCTTTTTGTAGAGAGTGCGGCTTTTTAGGATCTAACCAGAGATCCCATTCTAAGGGGATTGGACCAAATTTAATTTGGGCCAGCGCCGCCACGACAGGGCTATTTTCCATAACCAGAGTAATTTTTTTCGCAGAAATACCGTTTAGGATCCTTTTTTGTTCATTAAGAATGCGATCGCATTCTTTGAAACGACGCGGGTCTAAGGCTTCTAGGACACCTGCTAAAAAAGAGTCTGCTAGGAGTTCTGTTGCGACACCAAAACCTCCCCCATGGGCGTAAGGATGAAGATCTTTTCGAAGCATAACAGAACGTTCTAAAGGATGAGTGTGACGATCGATTGTCATTTTTCTGCTCCCTCAAAAAGAACCTTGCCAACTTTGTCGATATGTTCGCGTAAGGCTTGATGGGTAATATGTTGGTAGTCAAGGACGTCAAATAGGTAGGGGGTGGGGAGCTCTTCCAAGTCGGCCTTTACACTGCCTGAAATATCCTTTTCTGACCGGCTTATAATTGCCAGATCTACGTCGGCGCCTGGAGTCTCTTTTCCCATGGCCCGGGAGCCGTAGAACAAAACTTTCAGGATGTGGGGGCGAGATGCAAAATAATTTTTTAGAAGCTGGATGACATTTTCTGGTAGTCCAAACATCATATTTTTTGTTTTTTTAAGAGGTCATTGTATAGCTCTTTTATTGCTGGAGCATAACGCTTTCGAATGCTTTCCCCTGCTTCTACGGCAGCTTGCTCTTGGTAGACATGAGCCATTAGATTGCGGTCTTTCAACATGTCGATCCAGACTTGACCGTCTTGAATCACTTGATGATGAAACGCTTGTTTAATGACATCTCGAGGTAAGCTGACAGAAACACCATTATACGTTAAATAATCTTTGACCGTTTCCCAAGAGAGTTCAAAGGTAAATTGGAACGTGCCGATGAGTGCGATCTGATAGAGATGGTTGTCCGGTTCAGTTGCCGTGCCATTTAAGGCCTCTTGGAATCGATTGACCGCTTTAGAGAGGTTTTCAAGGCGTTGTAGCCAACGAATATCTTTATCCATGGGAATACCCAAATGCATTGAAGAGCTGGACACAGTATCGATTGTATAGAGACAAAGCGCAAGAAAATTGTTTTATCAGTTCACCTGAGGATCAAAAAAGCGGCTAAACTACATGCCATTGCGGTTGCGAGAACCGGAGAGTTTGGGAGGAGTGCTCCGACGACGGCTCCAGCAACAGCTCCGCCTACTGTCCATATAGACATATATAAGTTGTGGGTGAACATGTGTTGATAATCTACGTAATGCTCTGGAGCCAAAACTCTTTAGGCTCGGATTCGCCCTGGGAAATAGTCCGGGTGGTCGAGCGCCTAGAATGATTAACGGCTCTGGCGCCGGAGTACAAAAAATTTTATTAACTAATAGCCCACTATTTAGAATAAAAGAGGCAGTCGTCCCACTCGCTCTACTCGCTTTTTCTTTGTTGATTGTTCACTGGTTGAACATGAAAAGAGAGTATTATCTCCCATAACCTCCATGCGCCTCATAGAGCAAGGTGCCGACAGTTCCAGAGCCTTCTCTGCCATATACACAAATGACTTGAAAAGTTGGGAATTTGGCAAGGAGACGCCCCAAATTTGGCCAGGCGAAGCCGACGCCATCGCCGCTAAACTTAAAAAGTTTAGCGATGCAGGTGGGGACAAATTTGGTGGCTGCCCGACGACGCCAAAAACCAACTTTTCAAGTTGTTTTGGTATATAGCAAGCTTTCCTTAAAAACGCAATTATAAATGGTGCTGAATATGGGCTATGTTGTAATAAATATATTTTAAATGTTGTTGAATAATATTTTTTATTAGCAAAAAACATCACAAGCCTTATTATTAATATAGTTATAAGGAGAGCTAATGCCAATACAGCCTGTTTTTCGCCCATCAACGTGCACAAGAGTAACGGCTACGCTGACAGCCCCAGGCACCCTAGCTACAGCCGGGGTCGTAGCCGGCAGTCTCTTACTAGGCGCCTCTCTACCCGTTGTCGCTCTTGCTGGAGGGGCATTTGTTGCAGGCTCCAGACTTTTCTCCAAGATCATTACTGGTGGAGAGGTGATGCGCTCTGCTCTCTTTTTTGTGGCAAATCGTATCGATTCAAAGCCATTAAGCTACATTGAAGGCGGCTTTGTAACCAAAATTGCACCTCTCTACTTAAAAATATTAAAGGAAATGAGGTCAGAAAAAGCGCAAAAAGCACATAATGCTCTTCAATCTGCAATCGAGTTTGAACACTGTTTCAATGATCTAGGCATTGCAAATGGCTACCTAATTCAAGATCTACTCAACTATATCCAGAAACTTGTTCCTGGCCAAAAGGTGGCTCTTTCTCTTGGTTATAAGAGTATCTTCGCTGGAGGCCATGTGATCATCGCTTCAATTGAGCGTCAAGAGGAGGGAAAGTTCACTCTCCACCTACACAACCAAGGCGAAAATTCTGGATACCATCCCGACAATCAATCTACGCTTACGGTCTCAGATATTGAAGAGAAAAATTTGGCTGTATTTATACGTAAAGCCAACTCTTTGCGCACGCTACACATGGAAAACATGGGCAGTTCCATCTACACGGCTCTGTTACTCTTAAAAGGCACATTTCAAGGAGCAAGCAAAGATCCAAAAGACAAGCAAGAGGATCAAAATGGGAACAGCTGTTCTGGCTATTCGATACGCTGCTTTCTCAAAACAGTCCTCTCTCAGGAGACATTTAATGAGTTAGAAGAGAGAATCGTCACGACTGCCATTGAAACGTTGCGCAAGGGAATAGAAGAGAGCTTCTTAGAAAGCGGCCGGGACCACCGCATGGTACACAATGCTCTTGTAGCCCTACGTCCTGAGCTCAACCTCGCTCCTATCGATATGGAGACCACTTCTTGGCTTACCCTTCCCATGTTACTCACAAATGCTCTATTCTGGCACTTTTATTTCCACTCTCCCATGCTGAGAGAAACAGGAAAATTACTCGGGAACTACATCGATACAGAAGAGAAAATTGATCCAGGGTTATTTATGGAAGCGCTCGAAAACAAAAATGTTCCAAGAAGTTTTCTCAAACTGCCTAAAACGTGGGCACGGGATAAAAAGAAAATGTACGAGCTCATCCAGCAGCATCCTAGACTCGTACACGATGTCTCTCAAGAGTTGGCAAATGACCCCGATTTTATCGAGTCCTTGCTTTTGCAAATGTGCTCAAAAGGAGATTGCAAACTTTCATTGACTACGGGGGACTGGAGCACTCTCTATAAAGACAAGTCTTTTGCTTTAAAAATGATCGCAAAAGATCCGAGGGTGATGAGATACTGGTTCCAAGAACTACGGAAGGACCCAGATATTAAGCAAGCGCTCTTTGCACAGAGGAGTCTTGAGGGAGTCAAAACCTTCATAAAGCTATATGGAACATTTGAAATTCCCCCTGAATCCTTGGAAAATCCAGACGTCTGCCTTGAAGTTCTTCTACACGATCCAGAGGACAAAGACAAACTCAAATCGATTAGGAGCCGAGCCCATTACCAGACAATTCTAAGGACATTGATAGAAAATAGACCTACCTTACTTGTTGCTCTGAAAGGACACCAATCTCTTTTTCAAGATCTTCCTCCTGATTTACGCGGAAATTTAGACGTAGTGCGCCTCGCCATCGAACACAGTCGATATAACCTTCAACACGCTTCTCAAGAGATTCAAACAAGTAAAGAAGCCTTATTAGAGCTTATAGAGATTGAACCTTGGGTTTATGACAATTTGGCTGAGGACAACCCCTTAAGAGACGATCGCGATATTGCCTGGGCTTGCACCCAAAAACATGGCTATGTCCCTCTATCAGATAAATTCTTAGACGATCCGGAGCTACTGGCCCGATCTTCACCTCTACGCCATAAAAAGAGGCTACGCGATTTAAAAACCCAAACTTAAAACTCAATCACACTTTTTGGCGCCTAAAAATGGGCTCTTTCCCCAAGAAGCCGAAAAAATAGCTGACATTTCACGACTTGCATATCGGGACCAAGAGGGGCTCTTGTACCCGTCATGCATCGAGTAGGCTCCGAATCAGCTTGCGCATCTCTTTTTTTTGAGCAGCATCTGGTGTAAAGCTTGGGCTTTCGCATAAGACTTTTATTTTTTTTAACGCAGCTATTGCACTTGCAGCAATGTCTTGTCCACGAGCATCATCATCTGACAAAGGAAAGAGAGAGCGGATTTTTTCAAGAAGCTCCCGTTTACTCTCGCCTTGATAGGCGCGAATAATCTCTTCCTTCTTTTCAAAGGGGCCAGATCGACTAGCGAGTGTATAGGCAGCCTGGCGCGGCATCTCATCCAAGCGCTGCTTGAGAAGGTCCGATAGAGTCTTATGAAACTGATAGTAGTGAAGGAAGTTGTAAGGGGTTTGGCGATTACCATAGATAGCAAGAAGCCACGCAGAAAAAGCTCCATCGCGATACTGTTTTAAAATCTGTTGCGCTTGAAAGATCCGCTCTCCATGTAAAATGGCTGCTTGATTGTTAATGGCTTTAAGTTCTGAGGTCAAAGAAAAAAGGTTCAGAAGATCTTTATCGATCTTTTGATCCCCTAGTTTATAACTCTGTAAGATTGTTTCAATTGTTTCTTCTTCTTTTTTTGTTAAAGGGGTGACCTGAAAAACACCAGAAAAGCTAGAGAGCCCCCCAGTTGAAGAGAGGGTGGCAAGATCATTCATTTTCGAGCTGTTTTCAGCTGGCTTTAACCGCTTTGCTAAAAGCGCATTCATATTCATAGGCACCCATTGTCAAGCTGTTTTACATTTAGCTAAAATCTCTTCTACGAGCGCCAAGTAATCCTTCGATGCGCGACTCTCAGGAGCCGTCTCAAAGACAGGTTTACCGTAAATTGAGGCTTCTGAGACGGCAATGTCACGCCGAATTTTGGCATTCAATACTTTCCCTGGAAAGGTCGACTCAACAAGTTCCAAAAAGGCGTCGTTACTCTTACCGCGTGGGTTCCAAAATGAGAGGGCAACTCCCAAAACAGAAAGGGTGTGGCGCTCTTGGATGTTGTTCATAAATTGAGAAAGGCGCTGCAATCCTTTAACACTGTAAAACTCAGGTGTTGCTGAGACAAGTGAGTAGTTAGAGGCAATGAGTGCCGACTCGGTCAGCCAACAGAGCGACGGAGGCGTATCGATCAGAATCAAATCAAAGGGAAGCGGCTCTAAGATCTTTTTAAGCTTTTCATGAGAATACCGATCAGAGGCAAGAGCCCCTGTCACCTCAACCCGTTCTAACCATGTATCTGCTGGGATCAGAAAGAGGTTTTCAACTTGAGTCGGTAGGATTTGTTCTTCCACCCGCTTTTTCCCCTGTAAAACGGGCGCTAAGCTCTCATGCGCATCCGGATCAAAGCCAAGACCTGCTGTTAAATTCGCCTGTGCATCAAAATCGATGAGCAAGACCTTCTTGCCATGGAACTTAGCAAGACCTGCCCCTAAATGAAGAAGGGTTGAGGTCTTTGCCGTTCCACCTTTAAAACTGCTAATTGCTATGACTTGGACCATGACTTCCCTGTGCTTTTGCAACATCTGAAATATGGGAGAGTAGATCGCGAGATCTAACCTCTTCTTGAAAAACAGGAATGAGATCATTTACTTGCATCGCTTCATAGACCTGATTATTGCGCGATCTGAGCGTTACGGTCCCATTCTGGATCTCTTGATCCCCAACAGTCAACATATAATTGATCTGCATCATTTGTGCATTTCTAATTTTTTTGCTCACCGATTCGCTAGAATCATCTACTTCAACGCGCAGCCCACCATCTTCTAGCTTTTTGGCAACTTCCCGTGCATATTCAGCATGACGATCCGCAATGGTAATGATGCGCACTTGAACGGGAGCGAGCCACAAGGGGAATTTCCCAACGAAGTGTTCAATCAAGATCCCAAAAAAACGCTCCACAGATCCAAAAATTGCTCGATGAACCATAACAGGCCGTTTTGCCGTGCCATCAGAGTCACGATACTCTAGTGAAAATTTTTCAGGGAGTGCCATATCGAGCTGAACGGTTCCACACTGCCACGACCGATCTAACGCATCGCGAATATGGATATCGATTTTTGGTCCATAAAAGGCGCCATCTCCTTCATTGATCTGGTACGGCTCTCCCCATTCATCTAAAGCATCTTTTAAGCCAGCCGTAGCGACAGTCCACTCCTCATCTGTACCAATACTCTTTTCTGGACGCGTCGAGAGTTCAAGTCGATACGGCAATCCAAAGACGGAATATGTCTTTTCTACGAGTTCCAAAACATTCAAGATCTCTTGTTTGATCTCCTGTGGCCTCATAAAAAGATGGGCGTCATCTTGGTGAAAACTCCGCACGCGAAAGAGCCCATTGAGGGCGCCCGATGCTTCGTGGCGATGGACATGGCCAAGCTCTGCAATCCTGAGCGGTAATTCGCGGTAACTATGCTGCTGCGATCTAAAGTAGAGCATGCAGCCGGGACAATTCATCGGCTTTAGTGCAAACTCACGATCTTCGATTCCAAAGGTGTACATATTTTCACGGTAATGCTTCCAGTGGCCTGACATCTCCCATAAATCGCGACTCATCAGCTGCGGTGTTTTAATTTCAATGTAATCTGCCTCTTTATGCAATTCGCGCCAAAAGGCAATCAGCTGATTCCAGACAATCATCCCTTTAGCATGGATAAAGGGCATCCCAGGCGCCTGCTCCATAATCGAGAAGAGATCAAGTTTTGGCCCGATCGTCTTATGGTCCCGTTTTTTTGCCTCCTCAAGAAGGGTGAGATATTGTTGCAGGGACTTGCGATCAGGAAAAGAGATCGCATAGACCCGCGTTAACATTTCGCGACTTGGGTCTCCTTTCCAGTAAGCTCCAGAGGTCTTCATCACCTTAAATGCCTTGACTTTCCCAATTGCTGCAAGGTGAGGGCCACGACATAGGTCAAAAAACTCTCCTTGGGCATAAGCTGTCATGGGGGATCCTTCCGCAAAACCTGAAATGAGCTCGCACTTATACGGATTGTGTGCAAAACACTTAAGCGCCTCTTCTCTATTGTTAAACAGAGTTCTTTCAGGCTTTGGATTCTCCTTAACAATTTTTTCAACTTCTTGTTCAATTCTCTCAAAATCTGCTTCTGTAATTGTCAAATTGGCAAAATCGTAAAAAAATCCGTTTTCAATCGGTGGTCCAATTGTCGGTTTGGCGTCAGGGAAAAGTCGTAAAATGGCTTGAGCTAAAAGGTGAGCTGAAGTGTGCCAAAAAATCTCCTTCCCTTCTTTATCTTCAAAATTCCAGAATGTGATATGGTCTCCATCAGACAGAGGTGTCGAGAGATCGCGGTTTATCCCGTTGACACATGCGGCAAGCGCCTGGTGCGGTTCTCTAAGATTGTACTTCTCAGCAAGATCCTTACAAAGACTCCCTTCGGGAAGTTCAATGGAGGACCCATTATAAAAAATGTGCATAAGACCACCTAAATTTGTGTGTAGTATAAATAGATCTTCGATTGTTGTCTTCTCTGATTTTTCTTTGCTATTTTTTCGAACTTTACTTAGAATCTTCCCCATGGATTTTAAGGAGTTATTTTCTAATGGGTAAATTTCGCGCATTCTTTACAATACTTGCCACAAGCATAACTTACAGCATCTGTGCTGCAGAGCAGGCTCCCTCAAAAAATCAGGTGGCTGTTGCAACAGAGTCGAATGTCGCACAAGATCAAGATCTTGTCGCTGCAGGACCTAGAGCCACAGGAGATCGAAGTGTCGGCGAACGAGATAACGAAGCGCTTCGTCAATGGATTAATGCTAGACGTCAGGTAACTGTTAAAGAACTCGGAGGAGCCCTTTCGATTACAGGGGATGTCCATACTGAGATGCAGTCAACTTCTGAAACGCGTAATGGCATCAGACAGCGCGGGCATGGAGGAGCTACCCATTTACCCCAATACAATTACGACATCGAAGCAAATTTAATTCTCGACTATCGCGCAACAAACAGCTGGAGCGTCATAAAATTCAAATTCGATAACGACGCCGGGATCGTCGGAGGCACATCCAACAAAGTAAAACTTGATCGAGCCTATTTCGGCTATAGATTTTTCGAAAAAAGAACAACATATGCTGATGTTGAAATGGGCAGGAAGCGCCTCAACCTGATATTTGATTCAAAAATCGAATTTGATTCGATGTTTGATGGCGTACGCTTCAAAATCGACCACGCATCTGAAAAAATTGGTGATGCTTACGGTGTGATCGGCGCATTTTTAATTAGAGAGTCACAAAACCGATTCGGCTATGCAGGGGAGCTTGGGCTACAAAATATTGCCAACACAAAGTTCTACACCAAATACTCTCTGATTGACTGGGATACCAAAAAAAACCCAACAGACGAACAGCTCCATTTTATTGTCTCTCAGCTCATGATTGGATATAAATGGATCCCAAAAATTCATCTGAAAAAATTCATCGACATCTATTCCGCTGTTTTGACCAATAGTGCCGCTCAAAAACTCGCCATCACTCGCCATAAACGAGCAAATTGGGGCGGTTATGCAGGTGTCTCTATTGGAGAGATTCGCAAACAAGGCGACTGGTCTTTGGACGCCAACTACCAAATTGTAGCAGCTCAAGCAATTCCCGATTTCGATGTCTCAGGTATTGGTCTTGGCAATGCGGCACAAAATGGCTTCTACCACTCCAGATCTGGAAAGGATAATGACTATAAAACAGCAGAGGGTAACGTCAACTATCGCGGCTACAACATCACGCTGCAATACCTGTTGACAAACAACCTCAACTTATTCCAGAGCTACGCACAAACCGTTACTCTGAATGATAAAATTGGTCCTTTCCGCAAGTATTACAACTACGAAATCGACTTCATCTACCTCTGGTAATTTCAATTTGGGTCGGGCTTTTACTAAAAAGCCCCTTCCGCTCAATTGTTACGCTATAGACATTGTCCTCCACAGAGAGCTTTTTAAAAAGAGCTGTTGACACAATGAGAATAGCGACAGCCTGTGGCTCCAGCCTCTCTTTAATCTGTACATCCCACCCTTCTTCAAGTAAAAAAGGAGATGCACCTCCAAAAAAACTTAAAAGCCGTGCAGAAAACCGCCCTTTACAAAAAATAAAGAGCTGCAGGTGGGGAAAAAAAGATGCTAACAATAACAGGTCAATAGAACTTCCTTTTTTAAGCAAAAAAATCGCTCTTTTCTTTTCTAAAATAGCGTCAGGTGTTAATTGTACACGCATTAAAGGCGCGACATATGTACGCCCC
>JABDDH010000037.1 GCA_013287705.1 Chlamydiota bacterium
AGGAGTTTTTAATGTCTCAAATTTCCAATCGACTGGATCCATTGAATTTGCCTAAGTTCGCCGAATCTTTTGTAAGACCTCGAGAATTGGATCTCTTAGAGCCGGGCTCGCCCCGAAAGTTTTATCATGCGCCAGAACAAGAAAGTTCTGACTTTTACAAGACTCATAGCGCTGTTGTATGGCAAGAAGAAGCAGAAGAAGAGCTTTTTGAAGAAGACGTTGTGTGGGGGGATCCTGCTAATGACGACAACTCCTTTCAAGACAACCTCGTGCAGCTGGCGGATTCACTAAACATAATAGAGGAAGAGAGATCAAAGGGTGAGTGGGGTGATGAAGATCTGACAGATCTTAGAGGGATACAGATTACGTCTCCTCGGTCACAAGTTGCTGATCCGAGCTTTGGGAGTGAAAAACGCGTGGTTCCTTTAAGTCTTAAAGTCGCCGCACCTGTGACCCTCTCGTCTACTTGGATCCGCGAGGCAGTGGCCTTTGAGGCAAAAGAGTTGAGATCAGTACCGCCCTCTTTACCTAACCAAATGACTGAAGCTGCAGTTCTTTTCTCGCAAAAGGAGAGACCTGAAGGGTTGGCAGCTGTGCACCATAATTATCTACAAGTGTTGCCGCATGTAGAGCGCGCCTCTTCGCGGAACCTTAAGCGGTTACAAAGTCAGCAGGCGAACTTGAAATGGGCGCGACTGGCTCCTCTCTCTGCTACTGAAGCAGCAGAGAAGAAGTCCCAAGATTTGGTTAAATTGGATACTGTTGGGATAAGTTCACAGGTGCCGGTTGCTTCAACTTTGAAAGTAAATAGCCTAAAACAATCATTTTATCATGAGAAAATTTTTTATGAAGAGAAAAACTTAGCCAAGAAAAGAGAGTTGTTGCAATACGCTAAACAATTAGTGGGCGAAGATTCTTTTGTTTCGATAAAGAAGAGGCCTGTGTACCGTCCAAGCGGATTATCACAGACCCATTATTTGTCCCCACGCGCTGCAGCTATGTTAGCATCAAAAGTTGCAGTCGACTCTTAGAGAACTTCTAATTCTGGATGGGAGATCTGGCAAAAGTGCTCCCATTCCGTCTGGGTGCACTTGTATAAATAGCCGATGAAGTGAGTCTCATGGATAGAGAGAAAAGATGTTGTTAAGTCAATCGAGGGAATTTCAAGCGCTTTGATGTTTTCTATAATTTTTTCTTTAGTGGAGAGCTGTTTTGTTGTGTAGAGGATTATCCCATATTCAGCAATGTGGCGACTCTGGCACAAGAGTTCATGATTCAGCGCTTCTAAGATAAGTTTGAAAAATTCTTTGAGCAAAAAGGGAGGTAAAAGGCTCTGGCGCAGAGGTGGAGATAGAGAATAAAAAAAGCGCTCTACAAGCAGTTCTTTGCCATTTTTTTGTTCGCCAAGAAGTCGATTCAGCTCCTCTAAGACCTCTTGCTGCTTAGAAAAGATGCCTCCATTATAATCACGGATCTCTCCGAGAAGCAGAGTGAGTTCAGATGTGAGGGTGTGTCTTGCTTGGTATAGGTTAAGAGAGTAATCTGTTCGTAGAAAAAGCTTTTTATCAATACTTGCACGAAAGACGTGGGCCTCTTTTTTGTGACGTTTGCGGAGGGTGCCGGCGTGATGGATTTGATGGTCATGGAATTTAAAGAGAGTGCGTGCTGTGAGAAAAATTGCCTCTAAAGAAATTTGATTGGAGATTTTCAGTAAAATAACGGTGAAGCAGAGGGCGTCAGAGGACTGCATTTCAAAGAGGATGACCATCTGCGGGATGTCGTGGGTGTATTTAAGTTCTTGGCTTAAGATGATGATGTAACGCATCACCTCTTCTTCATTTCTCTGCATAAAGATCGGATGAGAGATTGTCTGGAATCCGTCTTTTAATCCGTGGTAGAGCCGTTTTTTTAACTCCTGCATCTCCTCTGTTGTAAATATCGCTCCGTTCTCTTTCTCTACCTCCAGATAAAAAAGGCGAATTTTTCGATCCCATCGCCGATCAAAGAGGTAAGAGTCTTTAATTTTTTTGATGCCAGGTAATGCGTGTTGTAGTGCGTTGAAGATATGTCGCTCTCCAAAGAGCTCGTATTCTTTAAGAAAGCTGATCCCCACAATCAGGGCTAAGACTTGTCTTTTGAAAGGATCTTGAAGAGTTGTGCGGAAGAATTTGAGTGCTAAATGGCGTTCATGAGGAGCAATTGAGGCTTCATGTTCTAAAAACTTATTGATGAGGTACTGTGAGGAGATAATCCGCACGATATGGCGGCTTGTGCGCGTCGCAATGAATTTTTTAGAAAAAACTTTGGCAAAATGGTCTGTCTCATGAAAGATATCGCGTTCATACAGGCTAATTTGTTGATCAATATTTTTAAAAAACTGCTCTTTAACTTGCTCTCGTTTTGACTCTTCTGTGAGCTGCATGAGAAAGTGTTCCATTTGATCAAACAGATTGAGATCAAAAGTTTTTGAGGGACGATCGATCACTGACTTGAGATGATCTTGTACGAGGGTTCGTTTTTGCTCTAAGGGAAGTTGTTTTAGCGCAAAAATTGATCTGGCATAGCGGACAGCAGCGATATTCAACCGAATCTGGGAAGAAAGGTCAGATAGATTATTGCGAATGATTGAGATGTCCGTTTCATTTGTCACTTGGAGGACAACATAATTGATGAAGTAGAGCCGATCTTTGGCACAAGAAAAATGAAAGCAGAGAGATTGGGCGTAAGAGAAGGGGAGCATCTTCCCAGGGATCAGCCAGCGGGAGAGGGTGTCTGAGATATAACGACCGGCACCATGGGCAAGTTCTGCTCGACACATAAGAGTAAACGTAAAGAGTCTATTTTTTTCTTCTGGGGCAGTTGTTTGAAAAATTGGTAAAAGAGCATCGAGATTGGCAAAGCAGCTGTTTGTTTTTTCAGAGTCTATAGCACTATTATAATCGGATAAAAAGTCAGCTGGCAGGACCCTTTCTAGCAACTGTTGAAAAAAATTGATGCATGGGGTCAGGTCAATACCCGAGACGTGGTCGTGATCAAAATTGGGTTCAATTTTCATCGATTTTAATTCTTTTGTAGTTAATATCGCCAGGCCTGCTAAACAGAATGTTTTTCACATATGGTTTTACGAGGAGGGCAGTTGAAGAGTGGAAGAGTGGGGCAGCTGGCATCTCTTCGATGAAAATTTCCTCAGCTAGATCAAGCTCTTTGTATCGCTCTGTCTGAGAGCTCAGATTGCGCGAGCCTCTGACAATTGTTTGGTAACGACTGTTTTCCCATCCTGGATAATTTTTTACATTCTCTTTAGAGAGGAACCTTTCGAAGATATTCATGGGATCGGCATACTGGGCGACCCAAACACCGTACGCAATTGAGAAATTGCGTTCTGAAAGATTTGCTAAATGGATCTTCTGATTTGTCGCTTTAAGGGTTATCCGAATCCCCAGATTTTTACGCCACTGCTCTTGGAGGATCTCTGCAATTTTTGAGTGGAGTTGGGATGCGGAGTAGCTGTAGGAGATCTCAGGGAGATCTTCTACGGTGAGGTTCATTTCTTGTAGAGCAATTGTGAGTTCCTCTTGGGCTCTTCTGATATCTCCATCTTGAAAAAAAGAGGCGTCTTGGTTGGATAAAAGAGGAGGGATCATCCGCGTTGCAGCCGTTTCTTTTAAGGATGTAACGTGCGTGACAATTTCATGCCGGTTAACGGCGAGAGCAAGAGCTCGACGGAAGTGAACGTTGTTTAAGGGGAACTGTTCTGTATTAAAAAAACAGACCGAGAGCCCAAGAGCTGGCCTTACTTTAAGATCGCCTGTGAGCAAGAGGTTTGGGATGGCGTTTTGAGGCAGGGGTGAGAGAGCTGAATCGAGATAGTCAAGATCCCCTCTCTCATAGAGCTGTAGTGCTGTCATTTCATCAGCGATCATGCTGATTTGAATGCTCTCAAGATTTGTCTCTTTTGCATCCCAGTAGTAGGGATTTTTTGAAATAAGGATTTCAGATTGATGCTCCCACCGTGTTAATTTAAAAGCGCCGTTTGTCATAAATGATGGACCTGCATTGTAGGCCCACTCTGGAACGTTCGCGTCGATCCCTTGATGGACTGGAAAAAAGACGCAAAATGAGACGAGCTCTAGGAAGTAGGGAGTTGGGTATTCGAGCAGAACACGCACTGTTTGCTCATCATCAGCATAGACTCCAAGAAATTCTTCTGATAATTCTCCCTTTTTTACTTTTTCTGCATTTTTAATTGGATAAAAAAGTTGTGCGTTAACAGAGGGGAATGTGGGACTTAAGATGGCTTTCCATGCTGCTACAAAATCCGCAGAACAGACGGGGTCGCCGTTAGACCAGTGAGTTTTTCTTAAATGAAATATATAGGTGAGTCCATCTTCTGAAATTGTTACAGAGTCCGCTTGTGCAGGCTCCACTTTCCCATCGGCGTCGAGCCGCATGAGTCCTTCAAAGAGGATAAAATGCAGAGCTGAAGAGAGCAGATCCCCCCCCTTTCTTGGGTCGAGTGTTGCTGGTTCCCCGCGGATATTCATGCGCAGAGTCTTGTGCTTCGGAGCATTCCCGGGCTGATTACAGGAGAAGAGCGCGGCGAGTAATAGAGAAAAAATTAATACATATTTCATAAAAACACCTACACTCGACTTTGCAACTTTTTGGGACCGCCTGCCTCGTCTATTTACTCTTGGCCGTTTGGCCTATGGCAAAACTCAGCTGTTTATTTTCTAAGGAAGGGGTTAAAAACCTCTTCCTTAGAAAAAAACCGTGCCAAGAACAAATATCTCGAGGCCTTCGGTCCCAAAAAGTTACAAAGTCGAACTACAAGGAAGTAGGCGATTATGAGATGCCCCACTTTTATATGCAAGAAAAGGGTTATAGGGGAGAGCGGATTCTGTAGATGGTTTCGACTTGATCAATGCTGGAGATACAGCAGTCAAGATCTTTGAGGGAGCCTGTTGCGAGATCATAGACCCAGCCGTGAACTGCAAGGGGTTGGCCTCTTGCCCATGCACTTTGTGCAATTGTCGTATGACAGACGTTGAGTACTTGTTGCATCACATTGAGCTCAACAAGGCGATTATACCGTTCTTTTTGATTTGTGATTTTTTCCAGTTCATCTTTAAATCTGGCGTGAACATCGCGAATGTTACGCAGCCAGTTGTCAACAAGGCCTAATTGATGCTCTTCCATAGAGGCTTTAACTCCGCCACAGCCGTAGTGGCCACAGACAATCACATGCTGAATTTTTAAGAGGTCAACCGCGTATTCTAAAACGGAGAGGCAGTTAAAATCGGTGTGTGGGAAGAGGTTAGCTACATTGCGATGGACAAAGAGTTCACCAGGCTCTAGGCCTACAATTTCATTTGCAGGAACGCGACTATCAGAACAGCCAATCCAGAGATAAAGAGGATCTTGGGCATCCGCCATCTTCTGGAAGTAATGCTTGTCTTTTTCAAGGCGGCTTTTCACCCATTCTCGATTGTTTTGAAAAAGAATTTTTAGTTTTTTCATGGATTTTTTATGCGGATTTGTTCAAATAAGGCGTGTAAAAATAACGTTGCATCGGGATGGGTGACAATCTGATTAAATAAAGAGGCAAAAGTGTCTGGCTTATACGCCTCGACCTTCTGATCGAGGTAGCCGTAGCGAAGGCCTATAAAAGGGATTCCCGCTTGAGAAAATTCTTCTGCCGCAAGCTCTAGATGTTCCTTGGTATCGTCCACTAAAATCAGCAGCTCAGGAGAGGTCTTTATCTCCTTAAGATAGCAGGTCAGCTTTTCTGCTTTTGATAACTCTCCACAATGGAGTAGGGGATAGTTATTGTCGTGAAGAAAGAGGAGTCCTACTTCTTGTAATTGCCGGAGGGTCGTTCCATGAACCTCCGGCGATCTGGCTGTTGCAATCCCTATAAAGTGATCTGGATGGATCAGCTTTAGTAGAGCGATACTCTCTTCCTCAACGAGCTTCACAGAGTTGACTGTATTCACAGCACGCCAGACCATACTTGAATAGATGGTCGCTTCGTTAACAGGAATGCCACGCTTGCAAAATTGCGCGTTTAGTGATTTTTCCCACTGAACACTGCCAAAGTCGTGTATGGGCTCAATCAGAGTATTATCGAGATCAAAAAAAAGATGGGTTCTTTTTGTTAAAAATCGAAGGACTTCGCTGAGCTGTTTAATTTCAATAATCATTAGTCTTTCATTGACAAGAGGAATTCAATATTATTATTTGTCTTTTTAAGACGCCCGAGTAAGAGATTCATCGCATCTAAAGGCGCGAGGTCTTGGAGCGCTTGGCGCATCTGATAGATTTTTGGAAGTTCGCTTTCGTGATAGAGGAGCTCTTCTTTACGTGTTCCGCTCTTAATAATATCGATTGCCGGGTAGACACGCCTATCTGCAAGACGCCGATCGAGCACAAGCTCCATGTTGCCGGTTCCCTTGAACTCTTCAAAGATCACCTCATCCATGCGCGATCCGGTATCGATCAGAGCTGTTGCAATAATGGTAAGAGAGCCGCCCTCTTCGATATTGCGGGCAGATCCAAAGAAGCGTTTAGGTTTTTGCAGGGCATTCGCATCGACACCCCCCGTCAAGATTTTTCCTGAATGAGGCTGCACAGTGTTATAGGCTCTGGCAAGGCGGGTTAGAGAATCTAGAAGGATCACCACATCGTGACCATACTCTACTAGACGGCGCGCCTTTTCAATAGCCATTTCAGCAATCTGGACGTGGCGTTCTGGCGGCTCATCAAAAGTTGAGGAGACAACTTCACCCTTAACGCTGCGGATCATATCCGTTACTTCTTCAGGGCGCTCATCAATGAGTAGAACGATTAGGACAACATCTGGATTGTTAGAGCTGATGCCATCTGCAATATTTTGTAAGATAACTGTCTTTCCCGTACGGGGCGGCGCAACAATGAGAGCACGTTGTCCTTTTCCAATAGGGGCTGTGAGATCAAGAACCCGAGTTGTGAGCCGCTCTTTTGCCGTCTCCATCATCAATCGCTGATTTGGATAGAGTGGAGTTAAGTTCTCAAAGAGAATCCGTTCACGAGCCTTCTCTGGGGGGGAATTGTTGATCTTTTCGACTTTCAGAAGCGCAAAATACTTCTCTTTTTCTTTTGGAGAGCGGATAGAACCATAAACAGTATCTCCTTTTTTCAGATCAAAGCGGCGAATTTGGGCGGGGGAGACATAAATATCTTCGGCAGAGGGAAGGTAGTTGTAATTTGGGGATCTCAAGAATCCAAATCCATCGGGAAGGACTTCAAGAACGCCTTCTCCAACGAGTAGCTCGCCTGGTTTTTGAGACTTTGCTTTGACAATTTCAAAAAACAAGCTGCGATTTTGTTAAAGCTCCTAAGTCTCTTAGACCTATGTTGCGCGCATACAGATTGAGTTGATCAATATTCATGCGTTGCAGATCAGAGATTTTGGTCTCAACTTCTGGAAGATGCTCTTGTTGGATAGGTGTCTCATCTTGGTTCATTCTAAATACTGCTCCTTATGAATCGTTCAACTGCGGTTTGGAGAGCGTCTATGCTCCCGTTATTGTAAATAGTTTGGTCTCTTTGTTTCGGGGACGTGCGCCTTTTCATGCGCAAATCGTACTCTTTTTCATCACCGCCGCGTTCCTTAAATCGCTTTTTACACAAAGAGTTATCAGAGACAACAGTGATGATTGTATCAAAAAATTTTTCCCACCCAGCCTCGTAAAGAAGGGGGACTTCGGCAACAAAACAGAGATAGGGGAAGTTTTTGGCGAACTCGTACTCTTGATGAATTTTTTGAAAAACCAGAGGGTGTATAATTTTTTCCAAAGCATCTAATTTTTGAGGGTCTTTAAAGACTTCACTTGCGATTTTTTTTCGACTGATATGGGAATCGATAACAACAGTCTGACCTAGTAAATTAATGACTTGCTCTCGCGCCTCGTTCCCTTCTAGAATGTGATGGGCAATTTTATCTGCATCTACGACGTAGGCGCCATGTTGACTCAACAATTGGCACACAGAGCTTTTTCCGGATGCAAGAAAGCCGGTAACAGCAATTTTCCTCAAGATTAACACTCTCCCCAATTTTTTCCAATAGAAATTGTAACAATAAGGGGCACTTTTAGGTCAAAAACTTCTTCCATTGCAGGCCTAACAAGACGGGTTACTTTTTCTAGTTGATGATCTGGCACTTCAAATAAAAGTTCGTCGTGGATTTGCAAGATCATAAATCCCATCTCCTCTTGCCATAATTTGTCGATGCGGATCATGGCGAGCTTAATGAGATCAGCAGCAGTGCCTTGTAAGGGGGTATTAATGGCAAGGCGCATGGCAAGGGCGTGCAGCATCGGATTTTTACTCCCAATTTCAGGGATAGGGCGTTGTCTGCCTGTTAAGGTGACGGCTTTGCCTGTGGATTTGGCTTTTTCTTTGCACGACTCTAAAAAATCTTTTACGCGACTGTAGCGTTGAAAATATTTTTCAATAAAGGCAACAGCTTCTTTATAGGGGATTCCAGTCTCTTGAGAGAGTCCGTAGGCTTGTTGTCCATAGAGAATTCCAAAATTGACAGCTTTTGCACGGTAACGCATCTCTTGAGAGACTTCTTTTAGAGGGATGTCAAAAATCTGAGAGGCTGTATAGGCGTGAATGTCTTCACCGTTATTAAAGGCGGCGATCAGAGAGGGGTCTTCACTGAAGTGAGCTAGTAACCGCAGCTCAATTTGAGAGTAGTCGCAAGAGAGAAAGCTCCAGCCTTTTTTTTGTGGGCAGAAAGCATTGCGGATTTTTTTCCCTTCTTCTGTGCGAACGGGGATATTTTGAAGATTTGGATTCTGACAAGAG
This sequence comes from Chlamydiota bacterium, assembly GCA_013287705.1. Classification (GTDB taxonomy): domain Bacteria; phylum Chlamydiota; class Chlamydiia; order Chlamydiales; family Rhabdochlamydiaceae; genus JABDDH01. The sequence continues at coordinate 8,854 of JABDDH010000037.1, forward strand.
AGGCGTCCTGTTGCTGTGACAGATTGGTTAAACGAGCAGTGGATGCGTCCGGTCTTCTCTAAGATCTGCTCTGGCAGAGAATCGACATAGGTCGAGCGTAATTTTTCTAAGCTCCTATAGCTGAGAATCTCTTTGGCTATGGGGTGCTCTACTTGTAGTGTCTCTAAAACATCGGCACTTGTAGAGAGGCTCCCCTTTTTGCTGGGTGAGGGGATTTGTAACTTTTCAAATAGAATAACGGCGATCTGTTTTGGGGAGTTGAGATTAAATTCTTCTCCGGCAAGGGCATAGATTTTTTTTTCGATCTGTTCGATCTGTTTGGCAAGATCGACTGAAAGGATTTTGAGTTTGTCAGGGTCAACGTACATGCCACTGCGTTCCATCTTGAGCAAGATAGGGATGAGGGGAAGTTC
>JABDDH010000038.1 GCA_013287705.1 Chlamydiota bacterium
AGCGATTTTTGTCTTTACCAGCAGTGGGTCAACGGCTCGTTATATCTCTCAATTTCGCCCAAATATTCCTATTGTAGCGCTGACGCCTTTTGAGAAGATTTACCATCGACTCGCTTTAAATTGGGGAGTGATCCCTGTTAAATCTTCTGCATGTAAAAATGTGCGTGAGGCGTTTATTCAGGCAAGTAGCTTTGCCCTAGAGCAGAAGATTTTATCACCCAGGGGATCTTGTTGTCTCAACGGCAGGTTCTAGATTCGGAGTCAGTGGAACTACGAACTTGATGTTTGTTGAGACCATTGGGAAAGAAGAGCCGCAGCTGTAATTGCTGCTGTTTCCACGCGTAAAATGTTTCTATTTAAAGAAACGGCTTCTGAGCCTAGACGTTTGAGATGGAGAAGTTCTTCTTTATGGAACCCTTTTTCTGGGCCGACACAGAAGATGCAGGGAGAGGATGGCTTTAGAGACAAGAGGGGTGGGGCTTTTGGGTCTATAGATCCGTACAAAATCCTTTCTTTGCAGGAGGACCATTCAGCAAGAGCTGGCTTTATGTGAATGGTTGGACGGTCTAGCCTCCCGCACTGTTTCATTGCAGAGATGAGGATTTTTTGCATCCGCTCCTCTTGGGCGCTCTTGAGTTCTTTTTTTTCACTCAACATCCCCGGAAAAAGCCAAAATTCCGTGACGCCGAGCTCCGTTCCCTTTTCTAGGATCCATTCTAGGTGTGCCTTTTGAGGCATTGCTTGAGCTAAGATTATTGGAGGCGATAGAGGAGCGTATTGAATCGATTTGATCTGTAGACGAGCCGTTTTTTTTGACAAATGGGTCAGTTCTGCCGTGGCAAGTCCCCCGCACCCATCTACAAGCTCAAGGGATTCTCCAGGACGCATGCGCATGACGTTCAGATGGTTTAGCTCTTCGCCTTCAAGAATTGTCTCTCCTACAACAAGAGCCTTCTTGGTATAGTAACGTTCAATTGGCATAAACCTCTTGACGCAAGGCGTCTGATAATTTTTCTCTTGTAAGCTGATTGCGCTCTAAAACATAAAAAGCGCTTAGCTTTAGGTAATGGCGCTTTATTTTTTTATATTCTGTTAGATTATAGACAAGTTTGAAACGAAAATCGATCAGGAGCGTCTCTTCTAGACGTGTGTAGTAGAGCAACTCTGCATCCTTCATGAAAAACTGTTCGCGTAACTCCGCTGGGAGTAAAAAGGTGAGAAATTCTTCTGGGTACAGTTCGCGAAAAACCGGAAGCTCTTCTAAAATTCCTTTTTCATTTGGTACCACAATACAGACCGACTCATGGCGGAAGCGCTGTTTCAAGCGTCCCCGTATTTGCTGCTTCCAGCGGTTATGTTGCCAAAGCCATTGCTCAGGTTTTTTGGCAATACTTGTCTCTAAAAGTTGTAACATCTCATTCATCAGGCGAGGAATTTCTTTTTCTTTAGGGGCATTTTGATTGGCAAAAAGAGGTTCTGAGTAGTGGATCAAATATGTGCCGTTTTCTCGATGGCACGTGGCAACAATGACAGGGCGGCCTGTTCGATGGGCTAAGAGTGCGGGAACAGGTGAACTCCACGCTTTGCGCCCAAAAAATAGAGAGGAAAAACCGCTCTCTGGCATCCCTTGATCTCCGACGATGCCGAGAAAAGCTGGCTCTTTGAGGGCGCGTAGACTGCCTGCAATAGCCTCTTTGGGAGTGATGATCTTTCCTCCAAATTTTTGTCGAATCGATAGGATCCACGCGTAGAGCTGCTTATTTTTGATGGGGCGACCGATCGCAACTCCTTTCATGCGAAAGCTCCCTTCTAGAAAGAGAAGTTCCCAATTGGCTTGATGGGCGCAGAAGAAGATAACCCCTTTGCCATCGCGCATCAGCTCCATTGCGCGCTCTGGGTTGAGACATGTGGCGATCTTGTGGATCTGTTTTTCTCCAGAAAGCTTTGCGTATTCTAAAAGAGTGATCATCAGGTTTTGGAGGGATCCTCGTGCGACTTTTTTAAGAGTTTTATTGTCTAAATTAAGAGTCGTAGCAAGGCTTAAGTTGCTGAGGGTCCGCTTGCGGAATTTGGGGATTAAGTAGTAGGCGCATGTGCCAAGAGACGTGCCTATGCGGTGTAGCGTTTTATAGGAAAGGAAGCGGAAGGGAAGGGTGGCAAGAAGAATAGCAAAGTAAGTGATAGTCATTGATGGAGATTTTAGCTTATTCCGTTTAAAACATCATCCGTAATTATTTTTAATTGATTGGAGAAGTCTAGGTGTTGAATGGATCTGCGAATGGAAAGGGCAGAAGAAAAGGTCTTGGGGCGACGTAACGCTTGTTGCAGAGAGGCTTTTATTGCATCTAGATCAAATAAATTTTCAATAATCAGACCTGTATTATGGGTTAAAATCTCAGATCCCCCATTAAACGGAGAGGAGATAACAAAAAGACCCATGGCAAGAGCTTCTAGTGTCACATTGGCAAAAGGATCGTAGAGTGAGGGAATAACAAGGGTGTCGGCATGCTGATAAAAGGGAGTCGGATCACTCACTTGACCAAAAAAATGGACTTTTTTATCGAGCTTTAGCTTCTTCGTTAATGTTTGAAAATAGCCGATCTCTCGATCTTTGCCGAGTACAGAGAGGAAAAAATTCGACTCAGGTAAAAGATGCAATGCCCTTAACAAAAGTTCCAAACCCTTTCTTTTGTATCCATTTCCAATAAAAAGAAACTGGTATTCCTCTCTTTTTTTTTCAAAACTTAATTCAAAGGCATCTTCTTTTTCGTGCCACTCAATTCCATTGTGTACGACACAAATTTTTGCAGGATCGGTTTTGTAGTAGCGGATAATTTCTTGTTTTACCATCTCAGAGTTAGTATAGAGCCTCCTGAGTTCTTTAGATTCATAGGCGCACTTTTCAATCTCTAATATCGTGTGATGAAAGGGGCTTATGGTAAAAGAGAGTGCGCGTAGTTTTCCCTCTACACGAGCGCGTCTTTCAAGGTAGGCTGCATGCACACCGTCTGAGGCGCGTAGGTGGGTTTGGAGACTTGTGCGCCCCATGCCAAAAACGATAGAGCTATTTTTTTCTACTACTGTTCTCCTACAGAATTGATCAAATCCTTCAATGCGTCTATGTCGTAGAAGGTGACTTTTTTTATAGTTGATAACGGTGTAGTCTCTTGTTGAGGGAAGAGAAGAGTTGCTTGTGAGTAGGGTGAGGGGACCTTTTTTTGCAAAGGCATTGACAAGACGCCATGTGTATTTTTCAGCCCCTCCTATTTTGGAGAGATTATCCCTTTGAATGATCATCTAAAAAATTTCTCTTTACCTTCTGTCACGACAAGCTCTTTATTGTGAAGTGCAATTTTGAGATCGAACTTTTCGTGATTGGATTTGAAGAGCTCCATGCGGTTGACATAACTGCGAAATCTATTTCTCAAATACTCCTCGCGCATCCGTGGGTGGAGTTTTTCCCCATTTTCATCGATCAGATTAGGTAGGAGTTCGGCTACATAAGCATCTTCTAAGGCTCTGGGATTGACAATCTGAATACTCCAATTCAGTTGCTGTTTGTTGGGATCAACAACAATGACAATTTGGAGCATCTCTTGAACAATTTTCATAAAAAGTTGACTCACTCCTTTTGCATAGAGTGGAAGGTCGATCGAGTAAAAGCCTTCTTTTTTTTGAATAAAAGGATTGTTAGCGAGCTCAATGGTTTCTGATTTAAGAGAAGAGAGCTGCTCTTGTGGGATAAATAGGGTCACAGGAATGGATCTTCCAATGGGCTGACAGGTGCGGTGGATGAAGTCAATGCGCATCAAGTCTGCGAGTGGATCATCAATGCGTATTGGAGTTTCGGAGAGTTGAGGAATCATAAGCTGTTTCCACTCTTGGGGAACGGCAAAACTAACAACATCTGAATTTTTGTTTTGCAAAAGATCCAGGTCGTGTTTAGAAATTTCACTGAGATTAAAGGTTAGCTTATGGCTTCTCCCTTTTAATTCATTGATAGTCTCTTCAGGGCCTGTGACATTCATCATCAGATTGTAGGGCCAAACATCGATTAATTCATATTCGCGCGGTGTATCCCCAATAGGTGCAGAGATGGCAACCGGAATTCTTTCTGAAATTGTGCGCGTCGTATGGATGATGAAATTGGGGTGGGAAATCTGGCTAATCCCCTTGAGTGAGATATCCGGGTTGAGTGAGTTTAAGTTTTTTTTATTGATTGTGGCAATCCATTCATCGGGTTCATTGGTTGCGTCAATGACCACTTCTAAATCTTTAGGGGAGAGCTCTTCAATAAGAGTTGAAGCTCCTGTGATTGTCAAATTGAGCCTTTTTGTTAAATAGCCGCTATTGAGGAGGCCTTTTGCTGTTTTCCCAGGAGGAATATTGATAATGCGTACTGGAACGTTATTAAATGTCCGCGTTGTTGTCAGAGAGTGGCTAACAACTAGCCAAATAATCAGGGCAAGCAGAATTGAAATTGTTTTGCGCTGCCAGTTGTTTAAAAAAAATAGCTTTAATGCTGTTTTCATCCGTCCTCCGGCGGAAACCTGGCCTTAAGGGCCGGGTATTTCAAAAAAATGCTTAAGCTGAGTACGAAGCTCAGGCTTAACTATAATCCCAGGTCTTAAGGCCTGGGTTCACTTGCGGATCCATTCTAAGAGTTTGAATTTTTCAGGTTCTGGCTCAGGAGTTGGAGCAAAGATACTGCGTATAATTCCTTTAAAGCGATCAATTTTAATCCCGCGTGTTAAAATTCCTTCACGTGCAATAGAGATTTTCCCACTCTCTTCAGAGATAACAATAATCAGCGCATCTGTAAGCTGGCTAATACCTAGAGCTGCACGGTGGCGTGTTCCAAGCAGGCGTGTCTGGGGATTCTCCTCAGCAAGAGGGAGAATAGCGGAGGCTGCAACGATTGTCGTATCACGGACAATCAGAGCCCCATCATGAAGGGGAGTTGTTGTAATAAAGATTGACTCAAGAAGTTCTGAGGAGAATACAGCGTTGAGTATAAGAGCGCTTGTTGCAAATTCGTTGAGTGAGTCCTCATTTTCTAAAACAATGAGGGCTCCAATTTTTTTTTCAGAGAGACGGTAGACTGACAAGCTGAGTTGGTCGAGGTATTTATCAAATTCTGTTGTATCGCGCTCTCGTTTTGTTTTAAGACTCAATTTTGATAAAGCAACACGTAGCTCCGGTTGAAAGATAATTAAAATTGCGATGACGGCAGTATTTGTGACAAAGAGCATGATTTTATGTAAAATCAATAGATGCAGAAACGAAGAGGCAGCAAAGATCAGAAGAAATGCGGCGACTCCGACCATGAGGTCCATCGAACGGGTATTCCAAAAAAATGAGAGTAGGTAGTTGAGTAAAATTGCAATGATTATTATTTCGAATAAGGGCGTTAGAGTATGTAGAAGTGAATGCATAACGGTTTTTTTTAGTTTACTCGACTTTGCAACTTTTTGGGACTGCAGGCCGTCTCTATTTGCTCTTGGCCGTCTGGCCTGTTGCCAAACTCAGCTGTTTATTTTCTAAGGAAGGGGTTTTTAACCCCTTTCTTGCCAAGAACAAATATCTCGAAGCCGTCAAGCCTAAAAAGTTGCAAATTTGAGGTTTAGACCCACAGCACCAGATCTACAAGATCTGAGTAGGATTTCATGAAAATGAAACAACCGAGGAATAAAGTCAAAGTTTTTGTGGAAAACCAACAACTGCCTTGTAGCAGAGGAGAAGATGGTCTACTCCTTGCATTGCGCGATGAGGTTTATTCTCTTTGGGTAGCTTGTAAGTTTCTGCGATTTTATCCTTAGACACGCCGGTAATCCACGGGTAGCGTGCAGCTTTTTTTCCCCCTAAGCGGATGCTCTCATTCCAGTACATAGAAGCCAGATCAAGCCAATGGTAGGGCCAAAGAAGAGCCTCTTGTTCAGTTGGATCAATGATTTGCGAGAAAAAAGCTCGGTCAAAAGAGGGATTCTGACAAATAAAGACGGCGTTGCCACGCTCGATTTTGTGGTTTAAGAATATTTTTTTTATCTCTTCTTTAACCTCTTCTTTTGTTTTTCCCATTTGGGCCTCTTCCCAGTCAAAACCATTGATTTTAAGACTCGAGGGGTCACTTTTTTTCCATTCCTCTCTTGAGGGAGTAATGATAGATTGAAAGGCAGTGTATTCGGTTCCGGTTATAACGTTAATCAGCCGAAAGGCGATCTGGAGAGCGCAATGCATATAAGGATTGAGTCCATTTGTTTCTGTGTCCAAAAAAATACCGATCATCTCTATTCTCCTGTGGATGAACCTATCCCAGTATTCGCACAGCCTGCTTTTTGAGTCTTTTTCAGGTCTGTTTACAAAAATGGCTTCGAAATCTGTGAAAAAACTCTTTAAAAATCAGTTGTGTGCGAATACTGGGATAGGTTCATCGATCAGATTACACCATTAACTGGGATTTGTTCAACTCAAGGTGCTACTTTGCGCGTCGTTAAAAATTATTTTTAACGCGTTGATTATCCGAAGAGCTTGAGTATAACCTGGGGATTTGGTATGATTTGCTCCCTATGGCCATTGCTCAACAAAAATTTAGGGAAATTGTCTTTCAGCTGCTCTATAGCTTGGATTTCTTTCAAGCATCGCATGAGGAGATCGTGGAGCTTGCGATGCCCCTATTTGCTGTGACCAAAAAGGTCATTTATGAAGCAATTGGGCGTGTGGAGCTGGTGATTGCTGTAAAAGAGGGGATTGATCGCCGCATCGCAGAGGCGTCTATTGCCTATGATTTTGAGCGCATTTCAAGCGTTGAGCTCAATATTTTGCGTTTGGGAGTCTTTGAATTGCTTCATGATGCAGAGGCGATTCCTGGGAAAGTGGCAATAGCTGAGGCAATTCGTATGACGCGCAAATTTTCTACAGTAGAAGGCGCTAAGTACGTGAATGCTGTTTTAGATAAGATCTTTCAGTCAGAGCAACTCTCTGTTGCTTGTCAAAAATAAATGTAATTTATTCTTAAGATTTTAGTACCATTGGCTTTTATGGAATTTGAGCAAGGAAAAGAGCTGAGGGAGCTGTCGACGTTTGGTATTGGCGGACCTGCTCGTTATTTTATCATCGTTCATTCGATTGAGGAAGCATCCTCGATTCTTCGTTATGCTCATGTTCAATCTCTTCCTGTTCTGATTATTGGCAAGGGTTCTAACTCTTTATTTGATGATCGTGGTTTTGATGGCCTTGTCATCTTGAATAAAATTAATTTTTGCACCTATCTTCCGGATCAGGTTCATGTTGGCTCGGGTTTTAGTTTTTCACACCTAGGAGTCCAATCAGCCCGTAAGGGCTTTTCCGGTTTAGAATTTGCTTCCGGGATACCAGCGTCGGTTGGGGGAGCCATTTACATGAATGCAGGGGCAAGTGGTGGAGAGACGGCAACTTGTTTACAAAGCGTTACTTTCATCACCGAACTAGGGGAGGTTGTTGAGATATCAAAAGAAGAGCTGACCTTTGGTTATCGCACCTCGTCTTTTCAAGCGATGCAGGGGATGATTGCGGCAGCACGCTTTCAGCTTACCCCATCTGAGATGGCAAGAGAGAGGCAACTTCAAATTATTGAGTATCGAACCCGAACTCAGCCTTATGGGGAGATGTCTTGTGGCTGTGTCTTTCGTAACCCCCCGGGTTTTTCGGCTGGTGCCTTAATTGATCAAGCAGGTCTTAAAGGGTATGCGATTGGGGATGCGCAAATCTCAACAGTGCATGCCAATTTTATTATCAATCGAGGGAAGGCAACCTCTGTGGATGTGCTCTCCCTTGTCACACATATTCAAGAAAGGGTAAGAGAAAAGACGGGGATTGAGCTTGAGGTTGAGATTCGACATATTTCGAGGTTGGTTTAATGTTTCGCGCAGACCTACACTCCCATACAACCTGCTCTGATGGGAGTATGACACCGGTTGAACTTGTTCGTTTAGCGCGTGAGGTTGGGCTTTCTGCCCTTTCGATTACAGACCATGATACAATAGCCGCTTACGAGACGGCGATTCTAGAGGCTGAGGCAAGTGGGCTTGAGCTTCTGCCTGGAGTCGAGTTTTCTTGTGATCAGGAAGGCACAAGTGTTCATATTTTGGGTTATGGGTACCGCCTCGATGCAGAATCGATACTCGACTTCTGTTTGCTTCACAAGAAAAGACGTGAAGAGCGTAATCGATTGATCTTGGGTAAACTCAGACGGATCCACATGCCAATTGATGAGGAAGAGCTCATTGGTGGGTCAATTGGCCGGCCTCATATTGCGCAGCTGATGGTAGAAAAGAAGTACGTGCGCAATTTCAAAGAGGCATTTGATGGATTTTTAGGAGAGGAGAGATGCTGTTATGTTGTTGGTCAGACCTTTTCTGTTGCAGAGGGGATTGATCGGATTCATCAAGGTGGAGGTAAGGCCTTTCTTGCCCACCCGCACCTTCTCTCTAAATCAGAAACAGTACGGGATCTCCTCAAACTGCCCTTTGATGGGATTGAGTGTTACTACGCCCGTTGTAGCCCGAATCAAGAGAAGCGCTTTTTGAAAATTGCAAAGGAAAAAGGGCTTCTCGTTAGTGGCGGCTCTGATTTTCATGGGATTGCAAAACCGTATATTCCTTTGGGCTCCTCATGGGTCGATGAAGAGACTTTTTATAAAATTAAGAGTCAAAATTTTTGATCGCCTCGAGTTCTGCAAAAAATGCAGCGA
>JABDDH010000039.1 GCA_013287705.1 Chlamydiota bacterium
TGCAGGAACGGGTCTTGGAGAGGCTGGACTTTTTTGGAATGGAAAAGAACACATTCCCTTTGCATGTGAAGGAGGCCATGTCGATTTTGCTCCGCATAATGAGATTGAAATGGAGCTGTTGCGTTATTTACAAAAAAAATTTGGATCTCACATCTCATATGAACGCATTTTATCGGGATCAGGTCTTGTTAATCTCTATCGATTTCTTGTCGACATGAGGCTAGAAAAAGAGCCAGAGTGGCTGATCGACCAGATGCGATTCAAAGATCCAGCACAGGCCATATCAGAGGCAGCTCTTGAGCATCGTGCTCAGATTGCTGTCCGCGCAGTCGACTGGTTTGTTTCAATTTATGGTGCAGAAGCCGGTAACCTTGCCCTTAAATTTCTTTCTCTTGGCGGTCTTTATATTGGCGGTGGAATTGCACCAAAGATCCTTCCTTTTTTACAAAAAGAGCAGTTTTTAAACGCTTTTTGTGCCAAGGGGCGTTTTGCTAATTTATTACAAACGATTCCGGTCCATCTGATTCTCAATGAAAAGACAGCGCTTCTTGGAGCCATCGAATATATGAGGCGTAATTATGAATGAAGATTCTAAATTAAAAAATTCTGAAGCCCCCTTTATTTCAGAATGGGAAAAATGGGGTCCCTATGTCTCTGAACGCGCTTGGGGAACTGTACGCGAAGATTATAGTCCAGATGGGAGAGCTTGGGACTACTTTCCTTACGATCTTTCGATTTCAAAAGCTTATCGCTGGGGAGAAGATGGAATCGCGGGGATTTGTGATCGGTATCAGGTTCTCTGTTTTTCCCCAGCTTTCTGGAATGGAAAAGATAAGATGCTTAAAGAGCGTCTATTTGGACTCTCATCAAGCCAGGGAAATCATGGAGAAGATGTCAAGGAGTGTTACTATTATTTAGATAATGGGCCGACCCACTCTTATATGAAGTATCTCTATAAGTATCCGCAAGCAGAATTTCCTTATGATAGACTCTATTCTGAAAATCAGAAGAGGACAACACTTGAGCCTGAATTTGAGCTTGTCGATACGGGGGTTTTTGAAAAGAATCGTTATTTTGATGTTTTTATTGAATATATCAAGGTGGATTCTGAGGATCTCTTTATTCGCATAGAAGCGATTAATCGAGGAGATGTACTTGCGGAGCTGCATATTATTCCTCAGCTCTGGTTCCGCAATCAATGGTCGTGGGATGGTGAAAAGCTCCCACCTCCAACGATCCATCAAATAGCCGATGGGGTACTTCTTGCGGATGATCAGAACCTCCCCTCGCCTGTGAACTTATCTTTTGACTACCACTTGGGTCATAGATATTTATATGGACCTCCGGGCGGAGAGGCTCTTTTTACAGAAAATCAGACAAACGATGAAAGTTCTGGATATTTTAAAGATGCTTTTCATCGCTCTATCATTCATGGGGAAAAAGAGGCTGTAAACCTGAAAAAAACAGGAAGTAAAGCTGCTTTACATTACTCTGTTAAAATTGAGCCTGGAGCCTCCTTTGTTTTGACCTTACGCCTCAGTAATAAAATTATATCCAACCCGTTTGACAATCTAGATTATACCCTTTTGCAAAGGAAGGCAGAGCTTGATTCTTTTTATGAAACGGTTCATCCAAAATCCGCTACAGAAGAAGAGAAACAGATTCAACGAGAAGCCCTCTCTGGTATGCTCTGGAATAAACAGATCTACTTATTTGATGTGAATTTATGGCTTAAAGGGGATTCAGGGTGGCCGTCGCCTGCAGCTTCTCGTTATAAAATTCGCAATGCTCACTGGGCTCATCTCAATTCAATGCGGATTATGTCGATGCCAGACAAGTGGGAATATCCTTGGTTTGCAGCATGGGATCACGCCTTTCATACGATAACGCTCGCCCTTGTTGATCTTCATTTTGCAAAAGAGCAGCTCTGGCTTTTGCTTTTTGATCAATTTCAACATCCCAACGGTCAAATTCCGGCTTATGAATGGGAATTTTCTGATCTCAATCCCCCTGTTCAAGCATGGGCAGTACTTCGGCTTTACGCAGTTGGAAAAGAGAAACATGGTGTTGAAGATAGGGAGTTTTTGGAGAAATGCTTTCACAAACTGTTACTTAATTTTACATGGTGGGTTAATCGAGTTGATACCCAGGGCAATAATGTCTTTGAGGGTGGGTTTTTAGGCCTGGACAATATTGCTGTCTTTGATCGATCTTTACCCCTTCCAGGTGGTGTTAAATTGCAGCAGTCGGATGGGACTGGCTGGATGGCCATCCTCTCACTTAATTTAATGCGTATCGCCTTAATTCTGGCAGAAAACAATCCCGCATACGAGTCGCTTGCAACCAAGTTTTTTCAGCACTACGTCTACATAGCGGATGCGATGAAAAAACAAGGTAATAAAAATTACGAGATGTGGACTGAAGAAGATGGTTTTTTTCATGACGTTCTCACCTATCCAGACGGGAGACATGTCAAGTTTCGGGTCCGTTCTCTTGTTGGAATTATTCCCTTATTTGCAGTCGATGTTTTAACTCAAAATGAGCTCGCCAGATTTCCTGAGTTTCGTAAAAACTTCAATTGGTTTATGGAAAACCGTCCATCAATTGTTCATGGTTGCGTGATTTCAGATAAAGAAGACTACATTCTTGCCCTCATGGATCTAGAGAAGCTTGAGCGAGTTCTTAAATATGTTTGGGATAAAGACGAATTTCGATCTGAATTTGGGCTAAGGAGCCTTTCTAAATATCACGATCAGCATCCTTTTATTTTTGAAGGTAACAGCGTCGGCTATGAGCCGGCAGAATCCTTATCAAGGCTTAAGGGAGGTAATTCAAATTGGCGTGGACCGATTTGGCTTCCAGCCACCTATCTTTTAACTGAAGCTTTAAAAAAATTTGCATCTGTTTTAAAAGGGTTACAGGTTCAAGTTGGGGAAGAGGAGCCTATTGGCCTCTTTGAAATGGCTCTTTGTTTTGAAAAAAGAACTCTTAGCATTTTTAAGAAAAATGAGATGAGTGAACGGCCGCTAGAGGGAAAAAATTTTCCTTTTAAGAACGATCCATTATGGGACTATATTCTTTTTTATGAGTATTATGATGCTGAAACAGGGAAGGGACTTGGGGCGTCGCATCAGACGGGGTGGACAGGACTTGTTGCAAATATGATTGATGAGATCTACAGATGTCAAAAATAGACTGCTTTCGAAACTCGCTTTGTTTAGAAAAATTGATATTTTTGGTGCCACAGATCCCAAAAAAGGCAATTTTAATAAACAAATGGGGGGTCGAAAGAAGTCTAATAGCGCTTGTTTTAATGGTTGCACTTTCGAGTGAAGCCACGGCTTTGTCTGTGAATCTCATCAATAATAGCACGTATAAATTGCGTGCCGTTGTTCAAGGGAACGATAACTCATTTATTGCAGAGAGGACCTTAAAACCGAATCAATCGTTTATGTGGAATGATGGACTTGGAGCCTTTAGCGCTCCTGCGCGCTCTCAAACTCCTTTTGTTGTCGTCTGGTATTGTCCAGACGGCTTAAGTTATAGTATCTGTACGGATATAGCCCCAGGAGGCACGGCTGCTGCTCAATCGTGTCCTGGGGTAAAGGCGTGTAAACCAAAAGAAGAGCGACCAAAAGATGAGGATAATGTTCCAGACCCGCATCCGAAATACGATCTGGAATTTCCTAATGGATGAAAATATTTTAGAAAAGGTAGGAGAATATGAAACAGTTGTTTTTGTTAAGTTTGGCTATTTCCCCATTGATGTTGTCTGCAGAGCTCATCGAGGAGACAATTGCTGCGTTAGATTTTGAAGAAGAGCAGAATCTTGTAGAAGAACAAGAAGTCACTTATTTATCAGATAACCACGCGGAATATTTTAAGCGTTCTGCACGATCGGTTCAGGTGGATGATGATGACGATGATTCTGAACAAGAGTATCAACCTAGATACAGGCCTAAATCACGATCAGCCGTTGCTGATGAGGATTCCACACAAGGGTGTCCCAAGCCTAAGTCCGAGTGCATGCCCCCACCTGAATGTAAGCCAAAACCTAAATGTCCTCCTAAATGTAAGCCAGAACCTAAATGCCCCCCCAAGTGTCCTCCCAAGTGCAAGCCGGAACCAATGTACAAAACAGTGACAAAACAAGTCAGATGTTATCCACCTACAAAACAAATTCCGGAGCCGTGCTGCTGTTTGATGTATCCTTCAGCACATGAGAGCATGATTCAAAAAGAGTGGAATATGAAATTGTTTGCTGAGTGGCTCTACCTTCAAGTGCATGAGGAGGGGCTCTCCTTTACAGAATCATTTGTTTTTAATGGCAACCCTCCTGTGGGCACTCGACTACCCGGGATTACAAAAAGCCCTGATATTCCCCAGCCGAGCTATCATTCGGGATTTCGTATTGGGATAGATGGAGAGATGTGTTATGACCACTGGGATGTTTTGGTAGAATGGACATCCTTTCACCAAAACAGCTCTTATTCCGATGCAGTTACAGGTGTAGGGAATGTTTTGGCTCCTACACTTTTTCAGTATCAAGCAGGCGCTCCAGGCTGTGGAAATGCCGATGCAAGCTGGAAATTTACCTATGATGTTCTTGATTTTCTGCTCGGTAGAGATTTTTATGCAGGGGAACACCTTTTTCTCAAACCGCGGATTGGTGCCCGCTTGGGGTTTACTCGACAAACACTCACGGTGGACTATTTTAATTTTCTAGAACCTGTTCCTTGGTCGATAGCTACTGCCCTAGGAAAGCAACATTTTCAGGGATATGGTGTCGATGTTGGAATTGATGGACGCTGGATGTTTTCCAAATCTTTTGGTCTCTATTCAACAGTAGATGCCTCACTACTTTGGGGGCTTTATAAAAATAAATTTCAGAATTCTGTTGATACTTTCTCACCTCCCATTCTTATCAGTAATTATACAATCAAAAACTTGCAGTCTATTTTAGGAGTCTCTTTGGGACTTAAATGGGAAAAATTTGTGGCACATGATACATACTATGTTTCGTGTCAAGCTGGTTGGGAAGGGAACCTCTGGTGGAATCACAACCGCATGTTCGAGTCGAATTCGGCGGGAATTCTTCAAGTCCAGTCCAGTTTTACCACATCAGGTAATCTAGCGCTCTCTGGGCTCGCAGTGCGCTTTACATTCGGATTTTAACCATATGTGATTCTGTCACTCTTTTATGAAAATAGAGACCTCTGGTAGGCTTGGCAGCCTTAAGGAGGTTTTTATGATGCGCGTCTCTCTGTTACTACTTTTTTTTTCTCTACTTGAAGCAAAAGATCCAGAAACTTGTTTGAAAAACAAGACCATTTATATACCCAACGTGACTCAAAATTTGGATTTAGGGACGAGTCAAAGCCCCGGGGTTGAACGATCAGATTTAGCTCATATTTTTAATATGAGCGACAATCTGATCGTACCAACCGCGGGAGCTTTCGCTTCGTCCCGAAACCAAATTTTGAGTCACGTTGGGCATACCAAAGAGCTCTCCCCTACTAAGCTCATTTTTTGGAAGTGTCCGCGCTGTCACACAAAGAATAAGTCGTGGAATACGTTTTGTAAAAAAAAGGGCTGTGATTACAACCGGCTGTGGCACAAAGATCAAAAATAAATCTTTTAGGATAAACAGAGAGATTGTATAAGCTATTCTTAGGGTTGTGTCACGGCTTCCTCAAGTCAAAGGAGACTTATGAAAAAATTATTTTTGCTCTCTATCCTTATCTCACCTTTTATGCTAAGTGCCGAGGTACCGGATGAGGCTCTCTTTGATCAAGAATCCGAAGAGGTTGCAAGCGTAGAAAAGCAAGAAATTAGCTACTTATCAGATGGTAATGGTGGTTATGTTAAACGCCCTGCACGTCCAGCAAAGGATGCGCCTGTTGATGAAGATGATGATGATGAAGAGCCTGTCTGCCGGCCAAGAGCCCGACCTCAACCAAAACCTCAGTGTGCACCAAAGCCTAAATGCCGACCCCCTGTCATGTATAAGAGTGTGACAAAGCGCGTTAGGTGCTGCGATCGCAAAGAGATGCCAGAGGCGTGCGCTGGGTTAATGTTCCCATCAGCCCACGAGTCAATGCTCCAGTGCGGTGCGGATATCAATCTTTTTGGAGAGTGGCTCTACTATAAAATAAGTGAAGCAGGGCTTGTTTACACTACAAATCAGAATGTTCCTTCAAATGTTTTTACGATGCCAACCATCATCAGACCCATTGTGATGCAGCCGGGTTATGATTCTGGTTTTCGAGTTGGCTTTGACGCTGAAATCAATAGTGATAACTGGAAGCTGATTGCTGCATGGACGCGATTTCATCATACAAATTTTTTCTCGCAGTCGCTTCAGACTCTTCCAGCAGATAATCTCGCAGAGGACAACTTAAGTACCAATTTTTATTACCCAGTAGGTGGTATTTCACGTTCTATAGCGACAGCTTCTTGGAAATTTCATTATGATATTTTGGATGTTCTTTTAGGTAGAGATTGTTATTTAGGAAAAAAATTATTTATACAACCATACGCTGGATTTAGAGGCGCTTTAGTCATTCAAGAAGTCAATGCCTCATACTATAATCCACCTCCTACTGGCAATTTTTTTTCCACGGGGACCCAAACTTTTCGCGGAGCTGGTCTAAAATTTGGAGCCGATCTGCACTGGATGTTTGCTAGACGGTTGGGTTTATATACAGATATTAGTTCATCTTTGCTCTGGGCAACATATAAGACGCATATCACCAATTCTTATAGCTTGAATACAGGGCCCGCACTGCTGACTCCAATGAATGTCGACTCACTGCAGTCGATTCTAGAGATGGGTGTTGGGCTTGAACTAGATACTTACTTTGCATGCGATCGGTACCATCTTACGTTGCGCGCCGGTTGGGAAGAGAGCCTGTGGCTTGAGCATAATCATCTCTTTCAGGCCTTTTTATTTGCTGATGGCGCAAGCAATCGACCCTATACAAATGGCGGGGCCTTATCTCTTTCAGGAGCTGTGGCAGGTATTAAGCTAGGATTTTAACAAGCGGCTCTGGGATAAACTGGAAAACTGTTTGTCCCCTCAGAAAGATGTAGTAGGCAGAAGCAAACTCTTTTTCTGGAAAGAGTTTGAGATACCTCTTGATCGCTTCCATATAGATCGATGCTTGTAAAAAGTAGTTCTGCTCTTCCATAGCCTTATGGAGATGTTCTTGAGTATAAAACTCATTTGTAGGGCCTAGAAAATTCGACTTCCAGTCGATCAGATAGACCCGATTTTCATGTTCAAAGACAAGATCAATAAAGCCTTTTAAGAGAGAGCCGTTTTGTAGCGGGAAGAAAAACTCTGCTTCAAAGAGCGAGTTTATTGGTGACAAAGCACTTAATGGGAACCCAGCAATCTTTAGTTCAGACGTCTTGTTAATCAGCTCTAAAACCTCTTTTTCCCAGCCTTTAAGCGCGCCTTTTTCACAGGCGGCACCTACCCTCTGCTCAAGGCCATCTCTTTCTAAAAAAGCCTCTTCTAAGAGTTTGTGGAGGATCGTTCCTGTCTCTGCCCCTTGTGGTAACCCGTGAAAATCGCGAGTCTCGACGGCACCCTGTTTTTCGGTAGGTATTGTTGCGCTATGTCCAATGGAAGAGAAAGAGAGAATAGACCGGTTGCTTTTCTCTCCGACATAGATCAGCCGAGGAGTAACTATTTTACTCTTTTCTACCGGCTCCTCTACTTCCACACTTCCTGCAGCTGAACAGGTGATCGACGCGCTTGTACCCCACTCTTCAATTAACACTTCCTTAGGTTTTGTTTGCAACGCAAAGAATCTATCTAGGGCGGATACTGCTCCCCTTTTGGGAGAGAGAAATTGGGGGATATAGACTCGTTTTTTTGCCCGTGTTAGCGCAACATAGAGCTGACGTAACAGATCCGCTTCTTTTTCAGGATCCTCTTTTTCCTCTTGGTTTTTATGCCCAGTTGCCACGCCTAGGGCACAGACAAGATCAAATTCAAGCCCCTTGCTCTTATGTGTTGTTAAGATCTGGATGTTAGAGGAGTTTCTATTGCGTACAGTGAGCTTCTCATCATCAAAGTGGTGCGCTTTTAGATCGTTTAAGTAGTGCAGATGAGAAACAGAAAACTTTCCTCGAGATTCTTGCTCTAAAAGAAGTTCGACGAGCTGTTCACAGTCGAAGAGAAGTTCTGTGTCACACGAGGCAATTTCTGATGAGAGTCGTTGAAAAAAGAGAGAAAAGCTTTGATTCAATTGATTGTGAAGCTCAAAAAATAAAGTCTCTCCCTCTAGGCTCTTTTTGATAAGATCATCTAGATCCCAAGCAAGAAGGGAAGAGCTAAGAGCTGTATGGACTTTTTTGATGTTGTACGGAGCGAGAGCCGCGCTTAAGATT
>JABDDH010000040.1:0-5668 GCA_013287705.1 Chlamydiota bacterium
TAATCTGACGACCAAAAAGTTTGTAGTGAAGATATTCTCTGGCCTGTAAATCTGCAATCATTCCTTCAAGGAGCGTCTTGCCACAAAAGAGCAGGCGCGCAGCAGGTAGCGGCACCTCCTGCTTGTCACAAAAGAGCTTCAATCGATCCGCAGCCCCCCCTAATGGATAGATTTCGCACATCTCGTCCATCCGCAAAATCCCTTCAATCTCGGCGTGTCGTACAAATGTTGTCTCTTGCTCAATATTAATTCCCTGAAAGGGGTAATAACCGACATGTTGCACCTGATGTGAAAGCAAGGAAGCCGTAAGTGCTTTTAGAATCATCACATGGTAACCCACAATTCCGCCAAGATCCGCATAAAATGTCTCTACCTGCAGCAACTGATCAAAAAAAAGGGCTCTTGTTGTAGGAAGAGCTTCTGGGAAACCGCGCAATAAATGAGTTTGTCCAATTAAGATAAGTGCCTTAAGTAAGTACTCCTGTGTAATACAGAGATTGCAGACAAGATCTGCATGTATGGCAAAAAAAAGGAGACCTCGACATCTTGCGTAACAAGCGCAACCTTCTCTTCGATCTGAGTTGCACTTCTCAACAAATCAGAAAAATGGGCAAGACGCTTTAGCTCAACTAACCTCAAGTCCAAGTAAACACTCCCTTTACAGGAGAAAATGCCAGGAATTTTGTAAAATAGCAAGGAGAAGGGCGATTTTTTTTGACTATAATACCTCAAGAGCGGTACAAAGTGTCCTTCGAGGAGGAGTGGAACTCTCCCCCGAATGTACTTGATTAAATTTCACAGGAGATAAAGGAGATATGGAGATGACTAAAGAAAAAAAGAAACCAGCATCAAAATTCATGGCCCCAATGAAAATCAGTGATGATCTAGCTGCAGTTGTTGGCCGTGGTCCTATGCCAAGAACAGAAGTAACAAAAAAATTATGGGCTTACATCAAACAACACAAAAGACAAGACCCAGAAAACAAACGCAACATCAAGCCTGATGAAAAACTAGCTAAAGTTTTCGGTACAAAAAAAGATGTTAACATGTTTGAAATGGTCAAACTAGTCAGTAAGCATCTCTCCTAATTTCCAATTTCAAGCAGAATGAAGTTGCTATTTTCATTCTGCTTGAAATTAAATTGATTTTTTCGTAAATTAGAAAGGTAATTTATGAAAAAATATTTATTAACTATTGCCTATGATGGCAAAGCGTATAGCGGTTGGCAAAGACAAGAGCTTCAGCCTTCCATTCAAAGCCTCATTGAATCTGCTCTCTCCACCCTTCTCCAGACCCCAACTCTAATTGAAGGCTCAGGAAGGACGGATGCTGGCGTTCACGCCCTTGGACAAACAGCTCATTTTAGTTGTAATCGCCCAATTAACAAAAAACGCATCCTACTCTCACTTAATGCTCTACTACAAAAAGACATTCGCATCTTAAAGCTCTCTGAAGTGCCAAAGACCTTTCACGCTCGTTACAGCGCTTCTGGTAAAATCTACCGTTACCACCTATACGTCCACCCCATTCTCCCTCCTTTCCGCCACGGCTTTGTCACACATATCCCCTACCCGCTCGACCGCGAACGTTTAAAAAAAGGCTGCGAACAATTTATCGGAACACATAACTTTAGCTCCTTTGCCAATCGCCAACATCAAGGAAGTGCCGGGAAAAATGCGGTACGCACCATTCATCGCCTTGAGATGCAAGAAAAAGGAGATGAGATTATTTTAGAATTTGAAGGAGATGGTTTTTTATACAAAATGGTCCGCAATATTGTCGGAACGCTTCTGCTACTTGCGACAGGAAAAATTAAGATCGATGAGATCCCTAGAATCTTTGCAACAGAGGATCGCAGGAAAGCCGGCCAAGCAGCGCCACCTGAGGGCCTTTTTTTAGTTTCTGTTATATACCCAGATGAAGAATTTCTGCAAAAGAGCGAAATTGAGGAACGGGAACCGCCTCTTCTTGTGGAGAGATAAGCACCCCGCGCACTCCAGCGTCTTGAAGAGCTTGCAAACCGCGTAAAGAGTCTTCAAACCCAATCACTTGATCGCCATCCTCCGCAAGAAGAGCGACAGCCTTGCGATACGCATCAGGGGCGGGCTTTGGCAAATCATAGAGCTCGCGCGTAATCCACAACGGAATCGTCTGTAAAAGCGGGATGGATCGTTTAATTAAACAGACTTGATCATAAGGAGAATTTGTTACAACACAACGCTTAATTCCAGCCTTTTGAAGAGCTTCTAGAAAAGGAGCAACGGACGGCATTAATCGAGGGGAAGATTCAGAAAGAAGCTGGAGATACGCCGCTTTTTTTTCCCGGTGCAAACAACTCCAGTCTGGTTCTTCTTTCTCGAGCTCTGGAAATGTACGATAAATAGCCTCTTTCATCCCCGTTGAACTTTTGTGAGCAATAGAACAAAACTTCTCAAAACTCCAGTTCAACTCGTAGCCACGATTACGACACATACGCACATACGCTGCAAATTGAAGTTCTTCTGTATCAACAAGAAGACCGTCAAAATCAAGGAGGAAGAGTTGAAAATTATAAATCCAATTCATACTAAAAATGATACACAATCTACATTTAAAACATATAGACAAAAATAGAGCTCTTCAAAGAGACTAACGAACATGTACGAGAGCCAAAATTTAACCGACTACGCACTCTTATCCAATCCAATCCTCAATAAAGGAACTGGGTTTACAAATGAGGAGAGGACCCGTTTTGGCCTGCATGGGCTGCTGCCTCCCTATGTTGCAACAATCGAAGAGCAGCGACTGCGCTCCTACCTGATCTTTCAGAGCAAGACATCGCCTCTTGAAAAATACATCTACTTACGCGACCTGCAAGACTCTAACGAGACGCTCTTCTACAACCTAGTCTACCATCATCTTGAAGAGATGATGCCGATCATCTATACGCCAACTGTCGGAGAAGGGTGCCTCAATTTTGGTCGCATCTATCGCCGGCCCCGTGGCCTTTTCATCTCCTATCCCAACCGCCATTTAATTGATGAGATGCTCCGTAATCCTCGATTTAATGCAGTTGACGTCATTGTCGTCTCCGATGGAGAGCGGATTCTCGGCCTTGGAGATCAAGGAGCTGGGGGGATGGGGATTCCGATCGGCAAACTCGCTCTTTATACAGCATGTGCCGGAATTCACCCGGCCCGCACACTGCCTATTCTACTCGATACGGGCACAGACAATTTAAATCTTCTCAAAGACCCCCTTTACATTGGCTGGCGCAATCGTCGTATCCGCGACACAGAATATGATGAGTTTATCGATCAGTTTGTAAAAGCGATAAAAAAACGATTCCCCCATGCACTTCTACAGTGGGAAGATTTTGCTCAAATCAATGCCACTCCAATTTTAGAAAAATATCGAAAAGAGCTCTGTACCTTTAATGATGATATTCAAGGGACAGCCGCCATTGCAACAGGAACTCTTCTTGCTGCAATCTATGCAACAAACACGGAGCTAATTGACCAGCGCATTGTCATTGCAGGAGGGGGCTCTGCAGGCTGTGGTATCGCTTCGCTGCTAATCCAATTATTCATTAAATCAGGCCTATCCCAAGAGGAGGCTTTAGAGAGAATCTTCTTAGTTGATCGTCTTGGCTTATTAATCGATGAAGCAGAAGAGCTCCTTCCCTTCCAACGCCTCTTTGCCAAAAAAAAGAGCTTTATAGCCAATTGGTCTGGACGAGAGTTAAAAGAGGTTGTCGAAAAGATCCATCCAACAGTTTTAATCGGCGTCTCAGGGCAGCCCTCTCTGTTTACAGAAGAGATCATTCGCGAGATGGCACAGCACGTCGAACATCCCATTGTCTTTCCCCTATCCAATCCAACAAGTCGTGTAGAGGCACTTCCACAAGATCTGATTCACTGGACAAATGGAAAAGCTCTTATCGGCACAGGCAGCCCTTTTGCCCCTATTCTGAAAAATGGCAAGCTATTTTCTGTAGACCAGACAAACAACTCCTATGTCTTCCCCGGCCTTGGCCTGGGCCTTACTGTCACACGAGCCCAAGCGGTCACCGATCAAATGCTCATTATTGCAGCTCAAACAATAGCAGAAAACTCTCCTGCCAGACAGAATAAAGACGCCAATTTACTCCCACGCCTCTCTGAAATCCGCGAGCTCTCTTTAGAAATTGCAAGAGCCATTGCCCAAGAAGCAATTGTAACAGGGATTGGAACAGAACCCGCGGACGGGTTAGAGACTGCTCTCAAGAAGGCGATGTGGGAACCCATTTACACTTAAAAAGTTATGATAAAATCTATTTTAAAATCACGCAGCTTTCAAATTATTGCATTGATTGGCCTCTATCTCCTAACTGCGCAGTATCTGCCCCTTGTTGTCCATCAAGGCCTTTATACCATAAGCCTATTGATTAAAGATCTTCTCCTCTACATCCTACCTCTCTCTGTCGGTTTTTTTATCGGCTATGCGATCTCCTCTTTTGAAAAAAAAGCGCTTCTTTTTGTTCTAACTCTTTTCTTTTTTGAACTTCTTTCTAATTGCACGAGTGTCTTTTACGCCTATGGGTGTGGCCATATCGCTCTCTCCACCCTCTCTTTAATTGAGCCTCAGGCCATCTCAGATCAATTCGAACCTCTTTTTCGCCTAGCAAACTTTCGCCCAACTTTCTTTTCTGCAGACAAGGGAAGTTTTGCCGGTATCTTGCTTGGATTAATTGCGACACTGAGCTTTCCCCTACTACGACAATTTTTGAAAAAAGGCAAAGAGAGCGCAGAGTGGGTTCTCACCCGATGTTTTGCACAACTGATCCCTCTCTTTGTTCTCGGCTTTGTCGCGCGCATGTACCAGACCAAACTCCTACAACAACTGGGAGCCCAGTATGCAGATCTTTTGATCTTTCTCATCCTCTTCTTGGCAAGCTATATTGCGATGATCTTTTTAATCGGGAGCAACTTCTCTTATGTAACCTCTATCCGCAGCATTAAAAATTTATTACCAGCTGGTAGCATCTCTTTTAGCTCAGGCTGCAGCCTCTCGACCATGCCGTGGACGATTGAAGGAACGGCAAAAAATCTACGCGATCCGCATCTTGCCAAAGCCGTTATCCCTGCAACGACAAATATCCAACAAATCGGAGACTGTATTGCCAACAGTTTCCTCGCCTTTCTCATCTATTCTCATTTTTTTGGTACGCCGCCATCCTTGTCCGTCTGGATCCCTTTTACAGTCGTCTTTGTCCTAGCAAGATTTGCAACAGCTGCCGTTATTGGAGGTGCAATCTTTATTATGCTTCCAATTTATGAAGCTTACTTGAATTTCACCCCCGAAATGATTGCCATTATCCTCGCATTTAACGTGATCCTCGACCCCTTAATCACCTGTAGTAATGTGATGGCAAATGGGGCTCTCTGTCGCATTTTTGAAAATGTCTGGAGCACAATCTGCCGCGAACAAAATTCAGATCTCTCCATAAAAAAAGAACTGTAAATAAAATATTTTTTTGTTATGAAGAGAAAATAACTCACATCACAAGGAGAGGGAAATGAATATCAAACGTTTTATAGGAGCCGTTGTTGCTCTGATTATTTTTATCTTTTTTTATAGCTGGGCCGTACACGGCATTTTACTCGGGGAGATGTATCACAAGACCTCAGAACTATGGCGTACTGTGAAC
>JABDDH010000040.1:5678-7523 GCA_013287705.1 Chlamydiota bacterium
TCATCTGCGACCACTTCTTTTTAGCTACCAGGTGCTGATCTCGCTCTGGTTTACCTTTGTCTTTACCAAACTACAGCCAAAAGGTGGTCTAGAAAATGGACTGCGTATCGGCCTCTATTTTGGTCTTTTTGCAGCGATCTGCTCCTCTAGCGCCTATATCTGGTTGCCGATCTCCGGCATGCTCGCACTTAGCTGGTTTTGCTCAGCTCTCATTCAATGGGTGATTGCCGGTGCACTTGTTGGAAAAATTTACCATAAATAGGTTAAGTTTAGAAATTGCTCATCTAAAGAGATGAGCAATTTCTTCTACAACCTCTAGATCCTCTTTCCCATCAAGCTGAACTTTTTCTGTTGCAACTTGCTCGTAGATCAAGCTGCGTTCTTCAAATGAAACATCCAGAGATAGACTCCTTTTCTTGAGAATTTCTTGACTGAGGCTTAAATAGACCACCTTGCCAAGAGAAGAGAGATAGATGCGATTTTGTAAATTGATAAGAGTGCCTCCTCCGAGTGCAATAAGAGCACCTCGCGTATGCACAAGAGATGCGACGACAAGAGATTCAAGTGCGCGAAACAGATCAGAACCCTCTGTCATGAAAATAGAACGACAATCTCGAACCCCTCCCGTTTTTCTATAATAAAATTCCTCTACAAGCTTATCTGTCTCAATAAACGGAATCTCTAGTCTCTGAGACACAAGCTTACCAAAGTAGCTCTTACCGACAGATTTATGTCCACATAAAATAAGATTATTCATTCCAGCCTCAAGTAAAAAAAGAATGACCTTTACAAGAGAGTATGGTATAATTGGATTAATTAAAAAGACTTATGAAGCCCTTCGTAGAAGTTCACGAAACAAGACCAGACAACTTCTCTCCCACAGTTGAAGTGGCCGCCTGCCGATTGGAAGTCGCTGGTAAATTTTTGCTTCTAGAAGCGGCCCCCAGAAAAAAAGAGGCAAAAACTTGGGGCTTGCCTGCTGGGAAAATGGAATCTGGAGAGACTCCTGTTGCAGCGCTCGTGCGCGAAATCTTCGAAGAAACAGCCATTCTCATCGACCTCTCGGAACTGCGCTATATCGCCCCTTTCTACATTCGCAAGCCAGACTTTGACTTTGTTTTTCATCTCTTTCATGTTAAGCGAGCAGAAAGACCTCTGATTTCCCTCTCAGAAGAGAACACGAACTACTGCTGGGTCGACTCTTCTGAAATAGAAGAGCTGCCTCTTCTCTCTGGAGCGCGAGAGATTCATCAGCTCTGTCAAAAGCTACTCTGATAGCTTCATCTTTTTTCTAACAATAAGGGCTCGCCCATCTCCTAACACATAAGACTTAAAATAAGAGTCGCTATACTCTCCGACTAAGGAAAATAACTTTTTCTCTCTGACAACAAAAAAAAGTTTCGCCAGCTCATCTTCCGGCAAAACAACTCCTTCATTAAAAACCAGTCGTGGATAATCACTGTTGAGTCTTCTAATGACATAAAAAGTGGTACAGTTTGAAGCTAAACAGCAGGTCACAACTTGGAATCGAGAGTTAGGATAGTCTGGGTGTAACGAATAATTGCACCTATTCAAGCCATAAGACGCCAGCTGTTCCTTATTTAAGATACGCGCTTCATTCAAAGGAAATTCAGGTTTTTTACCATAAAAAAATTGATGCAGAATATTCTTTATTGGCTTTACATCCATCATAAATCCCTTTAGCTCTTCATGAAAAGCCTTCTCTTCTGAAGGAAAAACGTGAAGCGGTCGGGACGGAAGATTACAAACTGACATAAATTATCCTATTGTTAATTTTTAAAATCAGTAGATTATAAAAAATAAGGCAATACAAGTCAATTTATA
>JABDDH010000041.1 GCA_013287705.1 Chlamydiota bacterium
ATTGAACGGGTATAATGGTAATAATATGCAAGAAGCAAGTCACTTAAAAAAGATGTCAGTTGATAAATTAGTAGAGCAGTATCACGCACTCTCCAGAGAGATTTTTCAGATGCACAGCGTGAAGAATATAACGCGAAAGGTGGAGAAACCCCATCTTTTTAAACAGAAGAAGCGAGAAAGAGCGCGTGTTATGACTATGCTTCATGAAAAAGGAGGGAGAATATGAAACAACTTAGAAAGGAACGTGAAGGGATTGTCGTTTCTAATAAAATGCAAAAGACAGTTGTTGTGTCGGTAGATCGCGCATTTAAGCATCCCGAATTTGACAAACGCATCTCTCGAGCAAAGAAATTTTATGCCCATACTGAGAATGAAAATATTCAAGTAGGTCAAAAAGTAACCATCGTCGAAACAAGACCCCTCTCCAAGCTTAAGCGCTGGAGAGTTGTAGAAAACTAGAGGCAGCGAGATGATTCAACAAGAAACAAATTTGGAAGTCGCAGACAATACTGGCGCCAAGAAAGTTCGCTGCTTTAAGGTCCTTGGGGGCTCTAAAAGACGTTATGCTCGCGTTGGCGATGTCATTATCTGCTCAGTTAAAGAAGCTGATCCTAAGGGAGCTGTTAAGAAGGGAGAAGTTGTTCGTGCTGTAATTGTGCGTACAAAGAATTATATTCGTCGCCCGGATGGTTCGTTTTTGAGATTTTATGACAATAGTTGCGTGATTATTGATGATAAAAATAACCCACGAGGAACGCGGATTTTTGGGCCTGTTGCTCGAGA
Organism: Chlamydiota bacterium; assembly: GCA_013287705.1. GTDB lineage: Bacteria > Chlamydiota > Chlamydiia > Chlamydiales > Rhabdochlamydiaceae > JABDDH01. The sequence continues at coordinate 784 of JABDDH010000041.1, forward strand.
AGTGCGTGAAGCTGGGTTTGTTAAAATTAGTTCACTTGCCCCTGAAGGAATATAGGAGAGACGCTTAATATGAGTAAATGGATTAAAAAAGATGATAAAGTTCTCGTCATCGCTGGAAATGAAAAGGGGAGAGTGAGTACCGTTGTTTCGCGAAAGGGAGATAAAGTCGTGCTTCAAGGACTTAATATCCGTAAGAAGCATGTTAAGCGCAAAGACAAAAATGCGCGGGCAACAATTATTGATAAAGAGATGCCATTGCACATTTCAAATGTCAGCTTATGCAACGATGAAGGCAAAGCAGTTAAACTGAGAGTCCGGGTGAATGCGGGGGGAAGCAAAGAGCTCTTCTACCGTTTAGGCGATCAAGATGTCGTCTACCGTCAGGTCAACAAAACAACCTAATTGAAACGAATAATGTCTAGATTACAAAAAAAGTTCAAAGAAGAAGTCAAAGGCGCCCTGCGAGAGAAGTTTGAATATGCGAATGTAATGCAGATTCCATCTTTAAAGAAGATTGTGATCAGCATGGGCATTGCAGAGGCTGCTAAAGACAAGAATGCATTGCAAGATGTGCAAAATGAGATGACGCTTCTCTCTGGTCAGAAGCCCATTATTACCCGCTCTAAGAAAGCGATTGCCAATTTTAAGCTGCGTGAAGACCAGCCAATCGGCGTAAAAGTTACTTTGCGCAAAAAACGGATGTATGATTTTTTAGATCGTTTTTGTAATATTGTTGCACCGCGTATCCCGGACTTTAGAGGATTTCCTTTGAAGTGCGATGGAAGTGGAAATTATTCACTCGGATTGGATGACCAGCAAGTCTTCCCAGAGATTGATCTGGATAAAGTGAAAAGGGCTCAAGGGATGAACATCACTTTTGTTACATCAGCTACAACGGATGAGCAGTGTTTGGAGCTATTGAAGTTGCTCGGTTTCCCATTTAAAATTGCAGAAAAACCAAAAGGAGCATAACAGAGATGGCACAACACGATCCAATTTCTGATTTGTTGACTCGTATTAGAAATGCACGCGCTGCAAAACATCGCTATGTTGATATTCCTCTTAGTAAGCTACGTGTTAATATCATCAAGGTGCTGAAAGAGCAGGGATTCATTGAGCAATTTTTAGTAAATGAAGAAAAAAGAGTTGCACGCGTTTTTCTAAAATATAGTACAGGTAGAGTCCCTGTTTTGGAAGGATTGAGAAGAATTTCTACTCCGGGATTGCGCCGTTATGTTGGCCATCAAGATATCCCGAGAATTTTAGGAGGAATGGGGATTGCCATTCTCTCAACTCCCAAAGGAGTCTTGGAGGGCGAATGTGCCCGTAAGATGAAGTTGGGTGGCGAACTATTGTGCACAATTTGGTAGGGGAATAAAGATATGTCACGACTTGGAAAAACTCCGATCCCCATTCCACGCGGGATTGAATTGAAAGTAGCCGGTGGAGAGGTTCATGTAAAAGGACCTAAGGGTTCCCTATCACGACCAATTCCCGATGGGATCTCTATTAAAATGGATGGTGAATTTGCATGCATTGAAAAAGATGAGAATGTAGAGATGCCAAAAACAAATCATGGTCTCTATCGAGCGCTGATTAACAATTTGGTTATTGGTGTTAGTAAAGGATTTGAGAAGAGACTGGGGTTGGTTGGCGTTGGTTATCGAGCGAATTTACAAGGTCAAGAGTTGGACTTGCAGCTCGGGTTTTCTCATCCGACAAAGCTTAAAATTCCGAAGACGGTAACTGTAACAATTGAGAAGAATATTCTTATTATTATTACAGGCGTTGATAAGCATGCCGTTGGACAGTTTGCTGCAACGATTCGGTCAATGAAACCGCCAGAGCCGTATAAAGGCAAGGGTATTCGCTACGAAGGTGAGCGTGTGCGTAAAAAAGCAGGAAAAGCTGCAAAAGGAAAAACCGCTGCGTAATTGAAGGTATTTATGGAAAACAGTTTGAAAAAGCGCAATCTAATTAGAAAAAAGCGTACACTGCGCGTGCGTAGCAAAGTGAGAGGCAGCTCAGAGAAACCGCGTCTTTCTGTTGTTAAGAGCAATCGGCATCTCTCAGTTCAATTGATTGATGACGACAAGGGAGTAACAGTAGCTTCTGCGTCAACATTAGAAAAAGGATGTCGAGGAACTGATCTGGGTAAAAAATCTAAAGAAGCCGCTAAAGAGATTGGCTCTAGGATTGCGATGATCGCTAAAGAGAAAGAGATCCAGACGATCGTCTTTGATCGAGGACGTTTTAAATTTCACGGTTTGCTAGCGGAAATTGCAACTGCTGCTCGTGAAGCTGGACTGCAGTTTTAAGGGATATTAAGGATACAAAAATGACAAAAGAAAATCCGCGCCGACGTCAGGAAGACTTCAAAACAGAATTCGAAGAGAAAGTACTCTATATCAATCGCTGCTCAAAAGTGGTTAAAGGGGGAAGAAAATTTAGTTTTTCGGCCCTCATTCTCGTGGGAGATGGTCAGGGACATATTGGCTTTGGATTTGCAAAAGCCAATGAAGTCTCCGATGCAATCCGCAAAGGTGGAGAAGCTGCAAGAAAAAATATTATGAGCTTTGAGCTGGAAGGAACTACAATCCCGCATGAGATTACAGTTGAATGGGATGGTGCTAAAGTCTTGTTAAAGCCAGCACAACAGGGAACTGGGGTCATCGCAGGATCAAAGGTAAGAACCGTGCTTGAGCTTGGTGGTGTTAAAGATGTGGTTGCTAAGAATTTTGGTTCAAATAACCCGCTGAATTTAACACGCGCTACAATCAAAGCATTGACTAGTTTACGCAATCGTCAAAAGAGTTTAGAAGTTAGAGGCTTATAATGATTACACTCTCAGAATTGAAAGATACTGATCGACCAAAAAAGAAGGTACAGCGCATTGGCCGAGGACTCGGTTCAGGACGCGGTAAAACGTCAGGCCGAGGCTCTAAGGGAGATAAGGCTCGTTGCGGATATAAGCGTCATTTTGGACGAGAAGGGGGACAATTGCCTCTGTATCGTAAAATGCCTTGTAAAGGGTTTGTCAATGGGAAGTTTCGTTCGACTACTCATGCCATTAATCTTCAATTGATTGACCAGATCTACCAAGATGGGGAAGTGGTAAATCATGAGACTCTACGTGAGAAGGGTTATGCGCCACGTTTACTACCTGGTGGCTTAAAGATTTTATCTCATGGGGTGATCACGAAGGCGATTTCCATTGAAGCGCGCTCTTTTTCTGCAGCGGCTATTGAAAAATTAGAGAAGAGCAAGACTCCATTTAAGGTTATTACAGAATAGAGCCATGTTTAAATCGTTGAGAAAGATTTTTGCGGTTCCGGAGTTAAAGGCAAAAATTGTCTTTACGCTTCTGATCCTCCTTGTTTGTCGTATTGGAGCTTATATCCCTGTTCCCGGAATTAACGGAGATGCAGCGGTTGAAATGTTCAAACAGGCGATGGGAGGAACTCAGAATCTTTTTCAACTGATGGATGTCTTTTCTGGTGGCGCTTTTGCCCATATGACGATTATTGCACTCGGCGTTATGCCCTACATTACCTCCTCGATCATCATGCAGCTTGTTATAGCTCTTGTCCCTTCCTTGCAGAGAGAGATGAAAGAGAATCCAGATGTAGGAAGACGTAAAATGGGGAAGTGGACCCGTCTTGCCACTGTTTTTATCGCTCTGTTCCAGTCAGCCCTCTTTGCTAAGTATGCCGTTCAGCTGAATGCAGGAAGCCCAGGAGTGATTGTCGCTGAACTGGTTGATGTGCAACTTTTTGGATTGCCCTGGCTTTTTTATCTCATTGTGATGACAACCATGACAGCGGGGACCGTTCTTTTGATGTGGCTTGGCGAGCAGATTACGGAGCGGGGGATTGGAAATGGGATTAGTTTGATTATTACCGTTGGGATTCTTTCATCGCTTCCATCAACGCTTGGCTCTGTTATTCAGCAGTTGAATTTAGATTCTCAAGAGCCAGGTCAGATGACCTTTTCTTCGTTACTTGTTTTGATTGGAGTCTTTCTCTTCATTATTGTCGGAACGATTCTAATTATCCAAGGACAGCGTAAAATTCCACTTCAGTACGCTAGACGTAGTTCTGGATCGGAGGAGAATCACAGTTCAAACGCTTATATTCCTTTAAAAGTTAATTATGCTGGCGTTATTCCTGTTATTTTCGCCTCCTCTTTACTCATGTTTCCGGCGACTCTAGGACAATTTGTTGGAGCTGGTAATTGGTTTGGACGTTTTACAGCGCTGCTCGCTCCTGGAAATTGGATGCACACGATTCTTTATGTCGTTCTGATTCTGTTTTTCACATTTTTTTGGACTGCGACTCAATTTCACCCGGAACAGATAGCTTCTGATATGAAGAAGAATGGAGCCTTTATTCCAGGGATTAGACAAGGGAAGCCGACACAAAATTATTTGGAAGCGACGATGAATCGAATTACCCTTGCCGGAGCTGTAAGCCTTGCAATTATCGCTATTTTACCCACTCTAGTAAGTAAATTTTTAGGAGTAGATGCAGCGATTAGCCATTTTTTTGGAGGGACCTCTCTCCTTATTTTGGTGGGCGTTGTGCTCGATACGACAAAACAGGTTCAGTCGCACCTTCTGATGCAGCGTTATGAAGGATTTATGACTCGAGGACGTGCTTTTAGGTAAGTCGTTCTTAAGTATCATCTTGTTTTTAAAGGACTGGATAAGTTATATTATGACCATTGTTAAAAAAGGAATCTTAACATGCCACGAGTGATCGGGATTGACATCCCAGACAAAAAACGCTTGGAGATTAGTTTAACCTATATCTATGGGGTTGGACGTAAACTTTCCAATGAAATTATCGCAAAGCTTGGCTTAAATCCTAATATGAGAGCTTTGACCCTTACTGAAGATGACATTGCCAGACTTAACCAGTTGTTACAATCAGAATATATGGTTGAAGGGGATCTGCGCAGACAGGTTCAGAATAATATTAAGCGCTTGATCAGCATCCATTCTTATAGAGGAATGAGACATCGATTAGGGCTCCCTGTGAGAGGACAGCGTACACGCACGAACTCTCGTACAAGAAAAGGAAGAAGAAAGACAATTGCGAATAAGAAGAAATAAGGAGTGAATTTTGGCTAAGCAAGAAGAAAAAAACGTTGTCAAAAAGGCAGCGGTGAAAGTGAAGAAAAAGTCAATGCGCACCGTTCCTAGTGGAATTGTTCATGTTAGAGCTACATTTAACAATACGATTATCGCGATTACTGACCCTTCAGGCCATGTTATTTCTTGGGCATCTGCAGGAAAGGTCAATTTTTCGGGCTCAAGAAAATCCTCCGCTTTTGCCGCTACAGTGGCTGCTCAAGATGCAGGGAAATCTGCAATGGGTATGGGGATGAGAGAAGTAGAAGTGAATTTGAATGGGCCGGGAGCCGGAAGAGAATCGGCTGTTCGAGGGTTACAGAGTATAGGTCTTTTGATTACGGTAATCCGCGACAAGACCCCTGTGCCTCATAATGGATGTCGAGCAAGAAAACGGCGCCGCGTCTAATTTTTAAGTTTAAGGAGATAAGAGCATGACAGTAAAATATGGCAAATTTGAGTTGCCGACGAAAATTAAGATTGAAGAGTCAACAAGAAAAGAGAAGTATGCACGCTTCATAGCAGAGCCATTTGAGCGTGGATTTGGGCATACTGTTGGAAATGCATTGCGTCGAGTGATGTTGACAGCTCTTGAGTCTCCTGCAATTATCTCTGTGAGAATTGAAGGCGTGTCACATGAGTATATGGCAATTGATGGGATTATTGAGGACATGACGCATATCATCCTGAATTTGAAGGGTGCTCTTTTGCGTAAGTTGCCGACAGATGAGGAGCCACGTTCAAGGGAGACGCGTTTGATCTCTAAAGTGATTGATATCACAGCAGATCAGCTCGATAAAAACGGTGGTCAATGCCAAGTAACTTTAAAAGACCTTATGGGAGCGACTGACTTTGATGTCGTTAATCCAGAGCTTGCTATCTTCTCTGTGACAAAACCGATGACACGTCGCATCGATTTAAAAATTGCGATGGGAAGAGGTTATGTTCCATCTGAGAGACAGCAGCTTGCAGACAAAGTTGTTGATGAGATTGTCATTGACTCCGCTTTTTCTCCTGTACGTCTTGTGAATTACTTTATTGAGAATACGCGTGTTGGACAAGATACAGACTACGATCGTCTGATTTTAGAAGTTACAACAGATGGAAGAATTACTCCGGAAGAGGCGCTCTCTTTTGCAACGCAGATCGTCTTGTTGCACTTAGGAGTCTTTGAAGAGATGAAATTTCATGCCATCTCTTTTGACCATGGAGAAGTCGAGCTCAATACCGATCGAGATGCGTTAATGGCGAAACTTGCTTTGAGAGTCAATGAGATTGAACTCTCAGTGCGTTCGACAAATTGCCTTGATGGTGCGGAGATTGGAACAATTGCAGAACTTGTGATTATGCCAGAATCTGAGATGCTAAAATTCCGCAATTTTGGTAAGAAATCTCTGGA
>JABDDH010000042.1:0-538 GCA_013287705.1 Chlamydiota bacterium
AGAAGATGCGCTCTCTGGTTAAAGAGAAGAGGGTTCTTGAGCGTTTAGAAATGGTCCCATCGAATGCAGCGGAATTCTTAATACATCATCATCAAGAGTTTAGAGCAGAGGAGGCTCTTGATTCAGATGAAGGTCTTGTGACTGTTGTTCGGGTTGGTGACTGGATTGATTTATGTCAGCCTGAAACATCCTCTCTCGATGCAGTTATAGCTTTTTCTTTAAGTCGGGCTCTTTCTTGTGGGGAGCACGGGCAAATTGTCGAGGGCTTTGTATTTCCAGAGAAGGAAGAATTAAAAAAATTTTTAAAAAAACAAGCTCATTATCAAGAAGGGCTGGCTCACGATCTTCGCTTGTACGCCTATCAGAAAGAGGGGTATTGTTTATGGCTTCCTAAGGGGGAGTGGTTAAAGCGCCAGCTTGTCTCGTTGTGGCAAGGGGAGTTGCCCCCTCTTGTTTCTATGCCTCCCTCTGTGCGCGATCGCCTTTCCCCTCTAAAAGCCTTGGGAGGGAGCTCTTATGCTGAGCTTCTGATTGATTC
>JABDDH010000042.1:548-6040 GCA_013287705.1 Chlamydiota bacterium
GAGGGAAGAGCTTCTGGAAAAAGGGATTTCTTCCTTGCAATTCTTGATAAAAATCATTAAACTGTGCGGTTTTGAGTACAAGCTTGTCTCGAACGGTTCAGCTTTTTTCAAAGAGGTCGCCGACCGAGTTTCTGCTTTGTATACTCAGGAGTTAAGTGGTGGGGTGCCGTCTCTTGAGGTGCGGGTTCAAGATGGCCTCGGAAGAGAGTGGGCTCTATCTTATCTGAAGTTTGAGCGGGAGGCTTTAATTGTCTCGCTCTTTAACCGGTTAGAGCGGTTTATTGCTCTACTTATTGAACAGAGGGAGGGGGTGCCTTTTTGGCTGGCTCCTGAGCAGATACGTCTTTTTTCTCTTGGGACAGATCTTGATGAGTATGGGGAGTTGGTGCTCAAGAGGTTGCAGTTAGAGGGATTTCGGGCCTTCTTAGACTGCTCAAATGAGAAATTTAGCAAACGCTTACATGAGGCGTTGCGAGAAAGAGTCCCATATACTATGGTATTAGGGAAACGAGAGAAAGAGACTGGGTTGTTGACTTTAAGAGAGCTCTCCACAAGGGAGGAGAAGCGCTTAACTCTGGAAGACCTGGTAAAGATTTTAAGCAATAGGAATTGCGTTTGAGAATCAATAGAGAGATCCGAGCACCTAAGGTGCGTGTTATTGATAAGGATGGAGAACAGGCAGGAGTCATGCTGCTTGGTGAGGCGTTAATGCGGGCAGAGACTGCGGGACTTGATCTTGTAGAAATTGCTCCGAATGCAGAAATACCCGTATGCCGTATTATCGATTACGGAAAGTTTCGCTATCAGCTGACAAAAAAAGAGAAAGATAGTCGGAAGGCACAGCATCAGGTAAAAGTAAAAGAGATCAAGATTAAGCCGAATACGGATGACAACGATATCAATACGAAGTTGAAGCATTCGCGAGACTTCCTAGTTAAAGGTGATAAAGTCCGCATTGTTTGCACCTTTCGTGGAAGGGAGATGTTACACACAGAACTGGGTTTTAAAGCTGTGCAGAAAATGTGTGAAGCTCTTGCGGATATTGCCTCAATTGAAGCGCCGTTGAAGATGTTGGGAAGAAGTTTGTCCACAGTTTTAGCACCTGGCGGAACGAAGAAGAAAGTTTAAAGGAGTATAATATGCCCAAGATGAAGACTTGTAAGGCAGTAAAAGCGAGATTTAAAGTAACGGGGACAGGGAAGCTGATGCGCAGCAAGCCGGGTCGTCGTCACATTTTAACTAAAAAAGCTGCGAAGCGTAAGCGTCGTCTTAGAAAAGACGCTCTTGTTCATGATGGACAGACGAAGATGTATGCGCGCATGATGGGCGTAGCTTAAAAGGAGAGAAATAATGGTCAGAGTAACAAATTCAGTCGCGACGAATCGAAAAAAGCGCAGACTTCTTAAATTAGCAAAGGGTTTTGTGGGCGACCGCAAGAACCACAAGAGACTAACAGCTGGCGCTGTTATGTCTGCAATGGCATTTAACTATAAACACCGTAAGCAGAAAAAACGCGATTTTCGCAGCCTCTGGATTACACGTATTGGAACAGGATCCAAGATCAATGGGCTCTCTTATAGTAGGTTGATCTCAGGCCTTCAAAAAGCTGGCTGCCAGATCAATCGCAAGATGCTATCTGATCTTGCTATCCGGGATCCAAACGCATTTGCAGTGATCGCTGCTCGTGCAAAAAAGGCGTTATCTTAACTCTTTAGGTGTGCGTGGAAAAAAGAGTCGCTTCTTTGCGTCATCAGTTTCAGCTCGACTTGAGAGAGCTTACTTCTGTAAGGGAAGTTGAGCAGTTTAAAGTAAAGTACCTAGGTAAGAAAGGTGTTGTTGCAGAGCTGATGATGCAGCTGCGTGATTGTGCAGCAGAAGAGCGACCCCGTCTTGGAAAATGCATTAATGATCTGAAAGAGGAGATCCAACTTCAGTCAGAACAGGTGCTCCACGGGTTTACTCTTGCTGAAGAGTCGGCACGTCTGATAGAAGAGAAGATTGATGTTACCCTTCCAGGAAGACGTTCTTTTTTGGGTCGGATGCATCCGTTGACAGCTTTCATGCAAGAGATGCTCGATATCTTTAAAGAGATGGGCTTCTCTGTACAGTACGGTCCGGATATTGATTCTGATTATAATAATTTTGAAGGGCTTAATTTCCCTCAAGACCATCCTGCACGTGATATGCAAGACACGTACTATCTCTCGTCGGATATGCTCTTGCGCACACACACTTCCAATACGCAACTGCGTGTTATGCAGAGCGCAGACCTTCCCATTCGGATGGTAGCGCCAGGGACTGTCTACCGCAATGAGGATATTACAGCCCGTTCTCACGTCTTTTTTCATCAGGTAGAGGGGCTTTATATCGATCGGAATGTCTCTTTTGCAGATCTCTTTGCAACGATGAATACTTTTCTGAAAAGAGTTTTTGGATCTTCTGTTCAGACTCGTTTTCGATCTAGTTTTTTTCCTTTTACAGAACCCGGCGTTGAGGTTGATGTCCGCTGCTCTTCATGCAAGGGCTCCGGATGTCGTCTCTGTAAGCAGTCTGGCTGGCTAGAGGTTGTCGGGGCGGGAATGGTTCATCCACACGTCTTGATTAACGGTGGGATTGATCCAGAGCTCTACTCTGGCTTTGCTTGGGGTTTTGGCATAGAGCGTCTGGCCATGTTGCTGTATGGAGTGAGTGACATCCGCTCCTTTACCGAAAATGATCAACGCTTTCTTGCTGCCTTTTAACGAAGGTAAGAAATCTTAAACAATTCGTGGGCTGAATGGAGATCTCTGAGAAGCTGCTCTCTATCGCTGTGTGCAAAAAAACCAACAAGGGGGATCGTGCCGACATGCGAGCTTGGAGGAATAATGTCTTCAATTTTCACATTGAGTATGTGAGTATCGTATGAGCTGAGCTTTTTGATCTGCTCTATCCCTTGAATTTGTTCTATTTTTCCTCCCTTCATTTGAGGGAAAAAAGCAATAGCGAGCTTTTTTTTATAAATTAGAGGGAGGGGGATTTTTGTTTGTCCTTCAACCAAGACTTCAATAGACGCTTTATATGGATCAAAATTCGTATATTTTTTGACAAACTGGGGGATGCGCATTCCTCCAAAGCGTGTACCGATTTCAATGAGAGTAGGTCCTCGGACAGGGTCGTCTTTGATTTCAATATGAGCCGGGCCTCTTTCAACGCCAAAAATCTCTGCTACACGAATGGCGTAATCGATTAGAGGTTTTACAGAGGGATCTTCAAGTGGTACAAGCAGAACGTTATAGTAAATATTTCTAAAAGTATCCGAATGAATTTTTTCATAAACCCAGACATCCGTGACAAAGACCTTGTGACCATCTGAAAAGGTATCTATGATATACTCCTTTCCTCCGATATACTCTTCTAATACGCAGCAACTTGCTATAGTGCCATAAATGTCTGGTTTGCCATAGATCTTGTGAAAGTTATTGATGAGAGCCTTTTGGTCATCGCATTCGTACACCTGACTTGTCGCAGAACCTTTGGGTGTTTTAATGATCAGAGGAAAGAGATGTTTTTGTGCAAAATCTGTTGCCTCTTGTTCGCTGTGACAAATTGTAAAGTTAGGACAAGAAAGGTCGCTGCTTTTAAGCACTTTTCTCATCTCTCCTTTATCTCTTCTAGCGACAGATAGATCGAAGCGGTTCTTCCACAAACCTAAGACATTGGCTATCTCGTCGGCAGCTTCTACTCCCCCCTCAGAGGCTGCAATGGCCCCAACAATTTTAAATGCTCTTTTTTTGAGCTCTTCTAAAATGGATGTGATGTCATTAGAAACAATGATCGCATCGCATCCTTGAAAAAGATGCTCTTGTGAGACATGATAGATCTCTTCAAATGATTCCATAGACTGTGTAAAAACCGCTATGACTTTAAAACCCATCTCATGAGCGGTCTTCTTGAGCATCTCTCCAGAGCTAACAGGATCGAAAAGGACGACAGCTCTCATCTTGGTGTACTCCTGAGGATCGTGATCACTCCTCCTAGAATGACAATCACCATTCCACACAGAGCAATAGCGTCTGGTTTATTATTCCAAATGGCCCAATCGATTAGACCTGAAAAAATCACAGTGAGATAAATAAAAGGAGCCACATCATGCGCAGGAGCATAGCGCAGTGCCTTTGTGATACAAACTTGGGCTCCGAGCATACAGAAGCCAGCTGTTGCAAGATAGAGCCAGATGGTTAAAGGGATGGGAGGCAGGTTCATAAAAAGAGAGGGGCTAACAATCAATGAAAAAACTAGGAAGTAATAAAAAATCATTCTAAGGAAAGGTTCGTGGGCGATTTTCTGCACGCTAATGAGCATTCCTGCTGCGGCAATTCCTGAGGCGAGCCCAAAAAGCAATCCAGAATTTACTCCTTCAAGGGAAGGACGAAGAATAATAAAGATGCCGATGAAACCAATGATTAGCCCGAGCCATAATTTGTGAGGAATTTTTATTCTATAAATCAGCCAGGTGATCAAGGGAATGAAGAGGGAGGCTGTGTTGTTCAGAAGGCTGGTTTCAGAGAGGCTGATTGTTTGTAGGCTTTTTGAGAGGCAGTAGATTGAAAGGAGGCCCAGTACTGTTCTCAGCAAGATTGCTGGGAATCGGTGTGTGGTAAGGTGACTGATCCCTTTTTTTAATGCAAAAGGCAGAATGAAAATCCAGCTAAAAAGATTTGCAAAACAGAGGATTTGAGCGCTGGAAAGAAGAGCGCCACATGCTTTGTATAAGGCATAAATTATGGAGAAGCAGAGCATCCCCAGGATCATGAGAACGGCGCCTATCATTTTATGTTGATCGTCTCTCATAAGTCCTATATAGGTAACCATCTTATTTTTATCAAAGCTATTTTATTAACTCACCTTACGCAGAAATGATTGATGTAAGCAAGCTGCACTCTTCCCTGAGAATATACCCAAACAACTTGAAAAGTTGGTTTTTGGCGTCGTCGGGCGGCCACCAAATTTGTTCCCACCTGCATCGCTAAACTTTTTAAGTTTAGCTGCTTCGGCGTCGGCTCCGCCTGAGCAACTTTGAGGCGCCTCCTTGCCAAATTCCCAACTTTTCAAGTCATTTGGGTATAGCTCTCTCGTCGGCCATAGCTTGGGCTATGCCCTCCTCGAGACCGCTTACGCTGATACTCCCAGAAAAGAGTTCGCTTTTACTTCCAAAAAACCATTTTTGCGTAAGGTGAGTTATTAAAAGCGCTTGATTTTATTTGCGATAAATTTGTAGAATCTCCAGCTTCGGAAGAGTGGCAGAGTGGCCTATTGCGGCTGTCTTGAAAACAGCAGTCGATGTGAGTCGACCGTGGGTTCGAATCCTACCTCTTCCGCCATTGTAACCAATTCGCACCCTTGGCCCCTTCATCAAGAAGGGAAAGGCTCTGAATACTGGTGTGGGCAATATAGAAAGAACGATTCTCTATCAGTTGCCCATTTTCTACCACACACTCACCAGGCACCGGCTC
>JABDDH010000042.1:6050-6716 GCA_013287705.1 Chlamydiota bacterium
GATGATTTGAAAAAAAAGACGATGCGAGGGCCTGAGGGACAGAAGCTGAGGGGCTATAGCACAGGTGAGAGCGTTTATGGCTTTAAGTCTCATCCAGTGGGAGAACTCAGATTGAATAAGAAGGGCCAGCCAAAATATGAGGGAATGGTTCATAAAATCCAGGAAGAAGAAGCTTCTGTGGTAAGAAGGATTTATCGAGATTTTATTGCAGGCAAAAGTATCAATGCAATTGCCCAATATCTCAATGTTTCATAAAATTTTTCCAGGCGATGTTCGATCCACTCTTTGGGAGGCGCCTTAAAGGCATTTTTTGTCTGAAATTCCAAGGACTGCATTTCGCTCTGGACTTTTGCACTTCTACTTTCAGCATCAGCTATGGCTTCAGCGACAACTTTTGAAAAGTTACCCGCTTTGATGAAATTTAAGAGGTTTTGTAGTTCAGTCTGGATCTTGTCGTGTTGAGCTCTTTTTTGCTTTAGATTTTCAGGAACTTCATTCAGCGTCTTAGCCACAACCTTCTCGACATTTTGAAAAACATACTTAAGATTTTCAGCTGTCAAAAACTTTTCCTTCAGGTCATTTAGTATCAGAGCTTCAACGCGCTTCCTTGGGATCATCAACTTATTGTTGCACGCTTTTCTCTTTGCGTTATAGCAGCCATAATAC
>JABDDH010000043.1 GCA_013287705.1 Chlamydiota bacterium
ATGGAGTTTTTGGTAAAAAAGAGCAGATGCAGCTTCACAACCTGAAACAACAGAGAGGATCAGGTAGTTCCCATCCTCAGAAACAATTGGATCAAACATCCAGCTTGGATGGTCTTCTCTTTCGTAGATAAGAGTGTCTTCGCTCTGATCAGTTCCAAGTTTATGGAAATAGACGATTTGATTATTGATAATAGCTTGAAGCTCAAGTCCAATCGCTGGTTCTTTGTAGCGGCAGTAGTAGAATCCGTCATGGGATGGGCTCCAGGCGACAGAGGAGAATTTAACCCACTTGAGTCGATCGGATAGATTGGTGCAGGTTGCGACATCGCGCACAAAAATTTCAGTCCAATCAGAGCCAGCTTCAGAGACTCCGTAAGCTAAGAGCTTGCCATTACGATTTGGAACAAAAAATTGGAGTGAAAGGAGCCCTTTAGGGGAGTCGAGGTTTAGGTCAAGTAAGGTCTTATCTGTCTCTCTAAGACTTTCTCTATAGTACAGGACGGGTTGATTTTGTAGTCCCGTATTTTTTAGGAAAAAGTAGCGTCCTCCGACTTTTTGAGGTGCTGACACTCTTTCAAAATTCCAGACTTTTTCAAGCAACCCCTTCCATTTGGTTCGGCTTTTAAGATTTTGTAAAAAGTTGTCTGAGAGAGCTTGTTCTGCTTCAATCCACGCTTTTGTCTCTTGTTTGTCTGAATCTTCTAAATATCGGTATGGATCTGAGACTGTTATTCCGTGATAGGTGTCAGCCTGGTTAACAGGTATAGGCTGTGGATAAGATAGGGCTTGAATGAGTCCAAAAACAAGTAGGTTCATGAATTTACTTTCCATGGTTTTTTCGATTTTTTGCAAGAAAAAAGGATTGTGGAAAACTTGTTTATAAATTGTGGAAAAAGGGCCTTTCTCAACGAGAAAGATATATTAAGATTTTTTTAAGTCGGACTAAAAAAAAGTCTAAACACAAATCACAAGTGTTTTATTTTCAATGAAATAGAGAGTAACTCTAGAGCCTTAAGTCATTTAGATTCAATAGGGGGAACCCACTAGAAAATAGGTTTGCGAAAAGTCTGTTCATAACTTATGAGAAGAGGAAAGTCTCAAGAGATTTTGTAGAAAGATCTGACTCGTTTTCAGGTACAACGATAAAGTGGTATTTGTGACCTTTTTTTAACACAGATTCTAGAGCCTGTTGCGTAATTTCTAAAAGAACTGTTTCGTCTTTACCGCGCTTTTCTGCTTGAACAAGGATGGGGATTTTTGACATTGTGCCGTCGCTAATATCCAGAGCAAAGAGTAGTAGTTTGCTATAATAAAGAGGTGATCTTAGAAAGAGGCGGTAGAGGTTGTCTTGTTTTTGGACTCTTCCTAAAAATTGAGGCGCGCGATGAGGAAGGCTTTTTTGAGGAGAATGCAAGGACCTTCCTGAGTCTACCGCGTGTATTTTAAAGCCGTAATGGTTGTGATCAACTTGCATCCAGTAGGGGAATGGGAAGGACTCTTTTTGATTAAAGTAAAATTCAATGCGATGGCCGGCAAGGAGTGAGCCGTCTTTTGGCCAATTGGTCTGCACTGTTTCAAATCTGGGATCCTTTGTTTTTTTTCCGTCGACTATAAGAGCTGGGGCCCACAAGGGGCGTCTATCTGCATCTTCAGTGGGAGATGGCCCTACTTTGCGCTTTAAATCATGGGGAATTGGGATGAGAGGGAGTGAAAACATCTTCAGAAAAAAATGTTCTGTTTGATCAAAATAGAGAAAGTTTTGGCTTGTAAAAGAGTAGCCTTCTAAAAAATGGTCAGTTAGTAGATCAATCTCATACATGACCCAAGAGGTGTGGTCTGGTGCTTTTTGTTCGACCCAAGAGCGCCATGCGTGGGTTTTTTTGATTTGATTGGTTGGAACCGTGATCTCTTCGAGGATAATTCTTTGTTTGTTTAGTGAGCGGATCGAAAGTAAGGAGTAGTTGCTGCCTTGCTGCACGACGACAAAGTCACCTTCTTTTCCACTCTGTAATTTGTCTTTCAAGGTTAGAGAAAACAAGTTAGAGACAAACAGAATAGAAGATAAGATCAGAATATAAAAGCTTTTCATGAATCTATCCTTTAATGAGCACATAGCCGATTTTTCAAGGATTTTTTCGCAGATTTTGGAGCAATGAAGCAGGACATACTTGAGTAAGTAGTACTGCTTCATTGCTCCGAAAGATGCGGAAAAAGACTCAAAAAGTAGTCTGTGCTCATTAAGGGATAGGTTCATTCTCCTTATTGTACACCTGCTCGAGTAATTGAACCATCAGAAAAATTGCCTCTGGATCTCTCCTCTTTTTTTTGTTAGACTTAAGGCATGAGGCTTTATCAAGATTCGCTATCTCTTCTAACAGACCTGTACCAACTGACAATGGCCTATGGCTATTGGAAAATGGGGATCGGCGACCGAGAATCTGTTTTTCATCTTTTTTTCAGAAAAAAGCCTTTTCAAGGAAATTTTGCCATCGCAGCAGGAGGTCGTATCGATGGAGAAATGACACAGCTTCCGCAGATTCATACACAAGGGGCGCCTTTTGCAAAAGAGTATGGAGAGTTATGGGGAATCAACAACTTCGCGATGGCACGCATCTTGACCAAAGATGAGGTGACTCTTTATTCCGATGCTGGAGTGGCAGATCTGGCACCTGCTGTGCGGTATTTAGAGCTGCGCCATCAGCCTAATTTTGCCCATGCCAAACTTGCGCGCGACGAGTGGGGCAGATTACGTCCGATGCTGGGAATTGAGACAAGTGTGATCCCCTTGCAAGAGGATCATCTGCGCAAGATTTTCGACAATCTCTATACCGCTAGATTTTGTATCGAAGAGGGCTTTGCTTATCGGCACGGCTCTACAATTAAAAATCGCAACTTCCACCCGTATTTTGCAGATGTTCCCGACGGCTGCTATGAGTTTTACCATGGCATTCTCTATGCTGTGAAGTGGCAAGGGATTTTAGAAGAAGTGAAAAAAGACCATCCGCTCTACAAATACACGGCTGAACGAGCTGCGCTTCTTTTTAATCTAGGTATTGAGTTTGATACAAGATTTTTACCACATGTGAAAGGACAGCTCTATGTTCCGTCACGCTATAGCTACTTCCGCGATGGGGAATTGTACCTACTCGGAGCTCCCATTTTTAACAAAACGGAAACAACACTTGTGACGTTTGTAGAACAAGAGAAGCAAAAAACTCTTGGCTTTATCGATGAAGGAGCTCCAGTAAACGCGGATGGTTCTTTAAATCGAGAAAAGATTAGAAAATATGGACTACTGATTCCTGAAAAGAGTTATCTGGCTTTAGGCGACAACCACGCCATGAGCTCAGACAGCCGCGACTTTGGCTTTGTTCCAGAAGATAATATGCGCGGCGCTCCCACTTTTATTTTATGGCCCCCCGGAAGCCGTTGGGGCATCCCCAACCAGCCTCCCTACCCCTTCCTCAACACCCCCTGCATCATCATCTGGTGTGCGGCGGCAATCTGCCTGAGTATTGGCTACTGGCGTTATAGAAGACGCAGCAAGCTTCCCCTAGACTTGTAAGTAAAAATAGTTCTTTTTATTTAATACAACAATCAATATACTTATAAATAGACATTATTTTAAATAACGCAACTACTATGAAAATTGTTTTTAACAAAACTGCCAACAACATTGAAAATTTTCTTAGTAAGGTTTCACGCTACCCAGTTGTGGGGACAATAGCCGGTAGCGTAAAGGTTGTTTTAGGCACAGTCCAGTTCACGATTGCCATCATTGCACTGATCCTAACAGGTCTGGCTTATATTTTTACGCGCAACTCTAATCCTGTGATGTACGCTTACTCACATATTGCACACGGAATCGGCAATGTAGGAGCTGGACTTGTTGAGTTAACCCCTATTCTACAAACTCTATTCTATAAATTACGCTACCTTCCAGAACAAAAACCTTTTTATTTTTCTACAGGTCGCGAAACAAAGTATATGCCTTATGATTTTCCCGATCAAATTCTAATGCAAAATAGTTTTATTGGACAATTTGGCAAGAAAAGCAATTCTTACACAATACGATTAAAAGGCCTTGTATATGGGCCTTATGAGCCTTATCTTCGGTATCATGCAGACGATCACGAAGCAGAAGCCTCTTTAAATAAAGCTCATAAATCTTTTTCTGACTTTGAACATTATGTAAAAACACATTTCATTCCTAAAATAAGCAGATGAACATAGTCCATTTTATATGGAGATGTTACAGCAATTCATACAGCGTGGTACTAACGAGACTGAAAGAAGACTCCAACACCCAGATAATCTCCAAGCACAAGCCGCTTTACAAAAGGCTTCCGTCTCCCTCTCTGTTTCTGATTCTGAACAATATGTAAACAGATATTACATCCCTCTTATACTAACTTAAACCATGGCAAGTTGAATCACCACCTCTTCCCCATTCAAGTCGACAGTCACCCCTGCACATGGTCCAAAGAGAACATCTGTTGCCAGAACTTCGTGGCAGATCAATGTGTAAAAAGCTTCAAAGGCTGAGCGCACAGAATCTGTCACCTGCATCTTGATCGCAATACGGTCGGTCACAGCAAACCCCGATTCCCTGCGCATAGTGTTGACTTTGTTGATGATCTCACGGGCAAAACCCTCTTGAATCAATTCAGGTGTCAGCTCAGTGTCAAGCGCAATCGTAATGCCATCAGAAGTTGCGGCAACACGTCCTGCAACAGCTTTACGCTCAACTGCAACATCTTCTGGTGTCACGACAATCTCTTCTCCATCGACAAAAAGCGAGACACTCTTTCCTGATAAAAGCTGCTCGAGAAGCTTTTTGTCCATCTGTTCAATCTCTTTTTGGACCGCCACCATCTTCTTGCCCACTTTCTTTCCAAGAACACGGAAATTGGGTTTTGCATGGATTGTCACAAATTGCGACTCATCACCCATACAGGTGATCTCTTTGACATTCAACTCATCACCAATGAGGTGAGCTTGCCGCTTAAGCGACTCTAAAATTTCAGGATGTGCACAAACAACAAAAGCCTTTTTCAGGGGCTGACGTACCTTCAGCTGATGCTCTTTGCGGAGCGCATGACCTGTTGTCACAGCCGTCTGCACAAAGCGCATCTCTTCTTCTAGAGCAAAGTCACGCAAGGCAGCATCATAAAGCGGGTAGTCACAGAGGTGAACCGACACGGGATCTTGATCCGTGCGGAGACCATGAAAAATCTCTTCTGTGATGAAGGGAATAAAGGGAGCTGCCGTTTTAGCAAAACGGACAAGCACGCGGTAGAGCGTCGCAAAAGCCTCATCGCGGTCCTGACTTCTCTCATCTGCCCAAAATCTAGATCTACTGCGGCGAATATACCAGTTTGTCAGCTGATCGACAAAGCCGATCAAAGGAGAGACGGCCAGCTGCAATTCATACCGGTCCATTCCGTCTGTCACCTTCTGAACCACCCCCTCAAGGAGAGAGAGAATCCAGCGGTCAATCAAAGCCTCTGGCGCTTTTTTATCTACAGTTTCTGGATCCCATGCATAAATTTTTGCATACGTTGCAAGGAAAAAATAGGAGTTCCAGAGTGGCAACAGTAACTGGCGCAAGACGCCCTCGACTCCTTTTTCTGAAAAGCGCAAATCTTCGGCCGCAACGACTGGACTATTGAGCAGATACATCCGGACAGCATCGGCGCCATATTCATTAAAGACTTTTCCAGGTTCTGGATAGTTTTTCAGCCGCTTGGACATCTTTGTTCCATCTTCTGCTAAAATAATTCCATTCACAATCACCTGTTTAAAGGCCGGCTGATCAAAAAGAGCTGTTGATAAAATCGTCAAGGTATAGAACCAGCCACGCGTCTGATCAAGCCCCTCTGCGATAAAATCTGCAGGAAAAGCGTTCATCGTCTCTTCTTGATTCTCAAAAGGGTAATGTTTTTGCGCATACGGCATAGATCCCGCATCAAACCAGCAGTCAAAAACCTCTGGGATCCGCTTATAGACCTTCCCATTTTCTGTAAAGGAGAGCGCGTCAATATGATGGCGATGCAGATCTGTTACTTTTTGCCCTGTGCGCCGCTCTAAATCAGCAATACTTGAAATGACAATACAATCTCCAGCATCACTTCTCCAGATCGGAATCGGCGTCCCCCAGTAGCGGTTGCGGGAAATGGCCCAGTCGCGCGCATTCTCAAGCCACTTGCCAAATCGTCCGTCGCGAATATTGTGAGGGACCCAATTGATTGTTTGATTAACCTGGATCATCCGCTCTTTAATCTTTTCAACAGAAACAAACCAGGTGCTCACTATATTTTAGCGGAACAACGCGTAGAACATATTTTTAAAGAGCTGAAAGAGGTGCGTATTGTTAAGAGGATGAAGGGAAGTGGGCTTGTTGGGCAGCTCTATACTCCGCTCTTTTCCTATTTTTCCGAAGCTAGAAGTAAGGGAGCCTTTCGCATTATCGCAGAAGAGACCGTTTCGGTGGATGAGGGGACAGGAATTGTTCACTCAGCGCCAGCC
>JABDDH010000044.1:0-4352 GCA_013287705.1 Chlamydiota bacterium
TTGATGTGGGTTCTTTTTCCATTAACGAGACGGATTTTACAGAAACGCTTAAATTAGAGATGGATGAGTTTTATAATTTTCTCAAAAACAATCGCCCTGAACTTGCCCTTTATCTGAAAGAGAAAATTTTTTTGACAAATTCTTCTTTTGTCAAGTAGGATGCTCCTAAAAGAGGATGCATTATGTCCAAACGTTTTTTGCCCAGATCCATGTGGTCTTTTCCCCGATTTCCCTTCTCAATTTTTGATACAAGTGAAGAAGAGGGTTGGTTGCAGGAATTTTCTGATCTTTCTGGACTTTCTGTCGCAGAGGATGCCGATCACATTTACGTAGAAGCGGCAGTACCAGGGGTCTCAGAAGAGGAGATTGAGATGACCTTTGATAATGGAGTTCTTTGGATTAAAGCAGAACGCAAAGAAGAGGGGACCTCTTCCAAAAAGTTCTATCGAAAAGCGATCAACAGCTTTTCATACCGTGTAGCCCTTCCGGGTGACGTAGATCCTGTGCGGCAGCCAGAGGCACTCTTTAAGAATGGAATCCTTAAAATCACATTTTATAAAATCAAGCAGAGCCAGCCGAAAAAGATCCCTATCAAAAGAGGATAATTTTAGGAGCACTAGGAGACAAGAAGGAGTGCTGGATTTTCAAGAAGCGTCTTGATTCTGTTCAGGAATTTGGCCGCATCTGCTCCGTCAATCACACGATGGTCTGCAGATAGGGTAAGTCCCATGACTTTTCCGGGAACAACAAGACCGCCTTTTACAACCGGCACATCTTCTATTCCGGAGACCGCTAAAATAGCAGCTTGAGGTGGGTTAATGATCGCAACAAAATTTGTCACCCCAAACATCCCGAGATTTGAGATGGTGAAGGATCCTCCAACATACTCCTCTTGAGTCAGCTTGCCGGCTCTTGCTTTATCGGCAAGATTGCGAATCTCAACAGAGAGTTGACCAACATTTTTATAGTCGGCATGGCGCACAATGGGAGTGATCAGCCCGGATGGAAGGCTGACAGCAATCGCAATATCGATTGTCTTAAAGCGAATGAGTTGAGAGGTGGCCGAATTAAAACCGCTATTCACCTCTGGATGATCTCGAAGCGCCAGAGCTGTTGCTCGCACAATCAGATCGTTGATGGAGATTTTAATACCCGATGCTTTGAGCTGCTCGCGAACAGCTGTCATTGCCTCGGCATTGACTTGTTGGGTCACATAGAAGTGAGGGATAAAACTTTTAGACTCTTGTAGCCTTTTTGCAATGATTTTACGCATGGGGGATAGGCTCTCTTCTTCATAAGACCCAGGAGGAAGGTGGGGTCTTTCTTGTGATCCGAAAACTGCCACACCGGTTTGTTGGCCAAGCGCTAGATCGTGACTTGTAATACGCCCATGGGGTCCAGAGCCTCGAACAGTTGTCAGGTCAATTCCTTTTTCCTTGGCAAGTTTTTTTGCAAGAGGGGAGGCTGGAAGCTTTTTGTCAATTGTTTCCATAGGCATCTCAAATTGATAGTTTTTTAGAGGGGGAGCCGGTGTAAAGGCGGGTTCTTGGAACGAAGTTGTGCTTTTTTTAGCAGGCTCTCTCCCCACAGCTTCTTTTTTTTCACTCTCCTGCAGCGGTTCTACTTTTTTAGTAACAACTGCACCCTCTGGCTTGTAGCCCTCAATAGAATCAGAAGCCTTTGTTGTAAAAATCGCGATGGCTTGATTAACAACGGCTTCTTGTCCCTCTTTCACCAGAATCTGGCGTAAAAAACCTTCATCTAGAGCCGCATGTTCAACAGTTGCTTTGTCTGTTGCTACTTCAAGTACGACATCGCCAGATTTAACAAAATCGCCCTCTTTTTTATGCCATCTGGTAATGGTTCCCGATTCCATTGTGGGAGAGAGTTTGGGCATCGTAAATGTAAATGGTGACATCAATACTCCTAAGTCCAGTTTTTAATCGCTTCGACAATTTTATTCTTTGTGGGCATTGTCTCCTTTTCCAACTCTTTTGAGTAGGGGAGAGGAGTCTCTTTTTGACAAATGCGTTGTAGAGGGGCATCGAGGAAGTCAAAACAGTGTTCCATAATTTGAAAACCGACCTCTGCGCAAATCCCTGTAAAGATATGGCCCTCTTCGACTAAAAGGACGCGACCTGTTTTGCGAACAGATGTCGCAATTGTCGTGATGTCTAGCGGTTTAATGGTTCTCAGATCAATCAACTCAACAGAGATTCCAGAGGCACGCAACTCATCTGCTGCCATTTTACAGATGTTGACCATCCGACTATGGCTAATGAGTGTAACATCTTTTCCTTCCCTAACAACTTGTGCTTTACCAATAGGAACCAGATACTCCGAAACAGGAATTTCCATCTTATCGCCATACATCAACTCATTTTCTAGGAAAAGAACCGGGTTGTTATTGCGGATGGCTGATTTCAGTAACCCCTTTGCATCATAACTGTTGCTTGGAGCGATGACGATAAGCCCAGGTAGATTGCTATAAAGCGCTTCAACACAGTGAGAGTGTTGAGAAGAGACTTGAGCTGCTGCTCCATTTGGTCCTCTAAAGACAATAGGGACGCTAAAGCGATTGCCTGACATGTAGTACATCTTAGCCGCATTAGAGATAATCTGATCGGCTGCGACAAAAGAGAAGTTAAAGCTCATAAATTCGACAATCGGACGCAAACCTGTCATGGCAGCACCGATGGCAAGACCTGCAAATCCAAGCTCTGAGATCGGCGTGTCGATGACTCGCTCTTTGCCCCATTTGTCTAGTAGCCCTTTTGTGACTTTGTAGGCGCCGTTGTATTCGGCCACCTCTTCTCCCATGACAAAAACATGGGGATCGCGCTGCATCTCTTCATCAATTGCTTGACGAATCGCCTCGCGCATTTCAACAAGCTGCATGGTATTGTTATGGGGCGAAGACATCTTCCTCCAAATGAATCGGATCTGGTAACGGCGACTCTTCTGCGTGTTTCATAGAGGCGAGGACAATTTCTTTCTTTTCAAGATCCATCTTCTCAAAGAGCTCTTCAGTGAGGAGTCCCGATGTAATCAGTTGGTTTTTCATTGTTATAATCGGATCTTTTTGCATACAGACTTGAAGCGCATCTTTAGAGCGATAATTCGCCGGATCTGAGATCGAGTGGCCGCGGAAGCGCTCTGTTAAGACCTCAACGAGTACGGGGCGCGCATCTCTCTTCATCTCCTCGCAAATCGCATAAAAAGCTGCCCAGCAGTTAAAAAAGTCCATCCCATCAAGGGTGTAACTCTTCATCCCATAACCTGGAGCCTTTTTCTCTGCTATCGGTTCGACACAGATCGCACGCGATACAGCAGTTCCCATACCCCACTGATTGTTTTCAATCACATAGATAACAGGGAGATCCCATAAAGAGGCGAGGTTGAGGGATTCATGAAAGGCGCCTTGGGCGACAGCTCCATCTCCCATAAAGCAGACAGAGACGCGCTGCTCTTTTTTATACTTAATGGTAAAGCCGGCTCCTGTTCCAATCGGAATCTGTCCACCGACGATCCCGTGGCCGCCAAGAAGTGTGGGTGTAAAAAAGTGCATTGAGCCGCCACGACCGAGCGCGTTGCCATTTGCTTTACCGTACAATTCAGACATCAGCTCATCTGGTGTGGCGCCAAGCAAGATTGCTAAGGCATGGCAACGATAGGTTGTCACCCACCACTGCTCAGCTCCCATAGAGGAGACAGCAGCCGTTTGGACCGCCTCTTGGCCCATATAAGAGTGAAAAAAACCGCCGATTTTTCCTTGCAAATAAGCCGATTCTGCGCGCACTTCAAAATGGCGAATCAGGAGCATCTGATCGAGCGCTTGAAGAAGCCTCTCTTTGCCCACCTGTTTAATAACAGCTTCTGTATTGTGCTGAAAAATATGATAACCTTTATCCATCAATACTTCACACTTGGGGTTCCAGGTTGTTGTCTACTTTCCGGTAAAAGATTGGGATTGTTCGTGATCGGGACAGTTCTGAGATCGTCGGCATCAGCAGAGACTTGATAACAACCGGTCAAACAGCTGACCAAAATAAGCATTAGTGCAATTTTCATCGAAACTCCAGGTTGCGTCCATTCTAATGAGCCCTACACTTTTTTTTCAACTTCTCAATTTAAGGTGAGGTCTTCGGGGATCATGGATAAGGTCGCATAACGGCCTCCCATATCGCGCAGCAGAGTCTGCCACAAGGAATCCGCTTCTGTCTCAAAGAGATATTTAGTAGAGGCCTCTTTCAAAAACCAGTCTCCGCTCAAAAATTCGCGTTCAAGTCCTCCGGGCCCCCATAGAACGGAACCATAAGAGAGGAGCACTGGAGGTCCGTCTTTAAGCATGA
>JABDDH010000044.1:4362-6364 GCA_013287705.1 Chlamydiota bacterium
GCTCTTGTAAAAATTGGAAGCTCCCGCCTAAGTAGGCCCCGTCGCAGATCTGCATTGTCTCTTCGGGGATCTGATTCGAGCCGTGTAGGATGAGCATACGGTTTTGTTCCATATTCCCTCCGGAAATGAGGCGCACATGGGGATTTTGTGCCTCTTCAAGATTGATGAGCCCTTCTGGAAGTTCCATGTCCAAGTCTTGATTTAGCATGATACCAAAAGATCCAGCTCCTGACTGTTCACATAGGAGAATAACAGCTCTAACGTACTCATTATCAACATCGGGATTGGCAATCAGTAAGGATCCTTTTCCAAGATGCGCATAAGGTGGTTTTTTCATGATCTTACCCGTTTTAAGCTCAGACTACTGAAGAGGTTGTTTATTTTCAAAAAATATTTTTATATGTTAAATAATGTTATTTTATTATTAATAATAAAAATGTTAAAATAAGTATAATGCAAAAAAAGAGAAAAACAATGAATTTAGTAGAACGTATTGGGATGCGCGAGATCCCAGAAGATCTTTCCCTTCCTTACAAGCGCTCTATCATTATAACGTTTCAGAATTGCATAGTCGCGCTCGCGACTACTTAACCCAAAGGCATGTCAGGGAGGCGATTTTTGGCACTACCATGAAACCAGTCTGTCGCAATGCTGATTTGTCTCATACAAAAGGGATGATTATCAAGAGGATGCCACTCGGTTTTATGCCTTTTTAAAGAGTCATTGTAATTTCAATGAAATATTGACCGATTTTGTCAAAAAAAAGCTTCTTTTTTTACAAAAACCAGGCTTAAAACAGTTAGAATATAACCTTCTTCAAGAGTATAAACAAGGCAAGCGTAGCCTTGTCTCTTGTTACGAAGAATTAAAAAGGGCTACAACGTTAACTCCCAGCTCCTTTTGCGTTTTGCTTTGAATTGAGCTGTTCATTATAGAGACGCAGGTTGTCTGAGAGTTGAATGGATTGGCGTAAAAGTTCTGCAAAGTCATCTTTAAAGCGTTCGTTATCAAAATCTTCTCTATTCATTAGCAAGGAGAGGCGACACATAGCTGTGTTAATCTGGGAGACCTCACGCTCAAAATAGCTCTTAAACTGATCGGGTGTTGCTAAAGAATTGAGGAGATCCATCCTTTGAGTGCGCGTTCGCTGCCAATTTTTATTGAGATGGAAGAGGATCCCATAATGGTTAATGTCATTCATCATGGTATCAGCTTTACTTAAGATAGCACTGCTTTGGAGATAAAGGTCATCGCTCTTTACGAGTCTGCCAATAGTTCCGGTTCCACTTGCAATTTTCTGCGTGATCTCTTCGACTGCTTCACTTGAGGTTTTCAGGTGGGCCACAAGGTCGCCTATATTAGAAAAAACAGCGCCTCGATCGAGTTGTTCCATTGCATTGTCGATCTGACACATGACTTGAGAGAAGTTTTTTGTCGCCTCTGTCACTTCATTGACAAGATGGTCAGCATTGATTTCGGCAACTGTTGTCTTCATTTCATCCATGACATCTCCAAAAGAGACAATGGATCCAGCAAGCTCTTCTCCGTGCTGCTCTATCCACTGAGTCACCAGGCGAAAGGTTCCCTCCATTTCGGTTGCGAGCGATGAGAGGTCATTGAATGAATTTTCAATTGGGTCAACAGAGTTTGCGTAGAAAGGGGATTGATCTGTAATGAGTCTTGGCACGACTCCTTTAGGGGGTGCTTTGGGGATAATGGCCACTGATTTTTCACCAAGAAGACCCGATGTCTGTAAGCTAATCTCATCACAGGTGTAGACCTTAACGCCTGAATCAATTTTTAAGGTGAGTTGGTAAAAATAGACCCTTCCGAGGACATCTGTCGGCTCGTCCCGCGCGTAGGGGATCTCTTTGATGGCTGTTACCTCACCTACAGGTTTTCCAGCAAAAAGAACCCGTGTGCCGACTGTGATCCGATTAATGTTGGAAAATCGTGCATAGAGCGTCTGCTTTTCGTCTCCAATGCGCGGTTTTAAAAAAAA
>JABDDH010000045.1:0-3086 GCA_013287705.1 Chlamydiota bacterium
CGTTCCATTTCCTGAAAAAGTGAGGCCGCCGGTTCCTGAAATATCACCTGAGTAGTTGGAGGAAGATCCCGTTGTCCCGCCAAAAACAGTAAGAGTTCCAGATCCAAGAGAGATGGTTCCGCTGCCAGACAAAGTACTCACATTGATGCTATGGTTATTCATGTTCAACGTGGTTCCAGAAGCCATCGACAAAGGAGTTCCGGCTCCTGTGACGGGAAATGCTGTAGAGGAGTTAAGAAAGAGGGTCCCTGCATTGATGAGAGTTCCCCCGCTGTAGGTGTTGCTCCCACTTAAGGTAAGAGTTGCAGCAGCTCCTGAATTATTTAACGTAAGGGCCCCAGCTCCCTGTATAATGCCTGCCCAAGAGACGTCATTTCCGTTAAGATCGAGAATCGCAGTCCCACCAGGTGCATAACTTAAGCTGATTCCTTGACCGCTCGTTGCTGTAAAGGGGGAAGTGAATTTAAGGGTACCGCCCGTGGTTATAAAGGAGAGGGAGGAGCTTAAGTTAGAGACTTGTAGAGTTCCGCCTCCTGAGAGCGTCGTCGTTCCCGAGTAGGAATTTGATCCCGATAAAACAAGCGCATTTGGGCCCGCGTAAGTGAGTCCGGCTGTTCCAGAACCTGTTCCTAAAATGGAGCCTGAGAAGGTAGTCCCCCCTGTGGCAAACGTTGCTGTTCCCATTCCGAATTGTAGGGTTCCACTTCCAGAGAGTGAGTTGAACGTAACAATCTGGTCATTGAGGTTTAATGTCGCACCGGAGTTGATGGTTAGATTTGAATTGGTCCCAAATGCAGTTGCGCTGCCAGCTACAAGAGTTCCTGCGGTTACAGTCGTAACTCCCGGTTTTGCGAGGCTGCTATAGCTATTGGCGCCACTCAATGTTAAGGATCCTGTGCTGCCGGCCCCTAAGATGATCGATCCGCCGACAACTCCTGGGAAGGGAGGGAGGCTTGTTAAGTTGATGATTCCGGGAAATGTGTTTGTTCCGCTATTTGTGATCGTGAGGCTACCTGAACCTGTAACGATGATGCCGGATCCTGAGAGCTGGCCGATCGTCTGGTTTAAATTATTGAGATCAAGTGTTCCGGCTGCATTGAGATTAACACCTGTTGTTGTGGGTAGGGTATTGTTTGCGCCGATGCGCAATACGCCTCCTGCTAGAATATTTGTCGGCGCTGTATAGGTGTTGGGGGCGTTAAATTGAACGTTTCCTTGAATATTCAACGTTCCACTCCCTTGAATAACGCCTGTAAATTGGTCGAACCTGGCGCCGAGCAAATTGAGTGTTCCAGAGTTTAGTCCAATACTGTTTGCTATGATGCTAGCTGCCGTGCCAGGGCCCCCTACTTTGATCAGAGCTTTTCCGCCTGCAAGAACTTGAAAAGGGTTTCCTGAGAGGTTGTAGGAGGTCCCGGCTGGGGTTGTCAGAGCAAGAGAGTAGGCGGCAAGAGTTGTTGAAGTTGTGTCATACAACGTATAGATTCCGACAATATTATTTATCGGGGTCAAATTGAGAGTTGCGATTGGTGGAAAGTTGAGAGGATCTCCCGACACAGGAGTTGTAGGTGGTGCCCAGTTGGAATTTAGATTCATCGAAGAGGAGCCCGATGGAGCGTTCCACGTCTCCACTTGAGCTGAAAAGCATAGGCAGTAGGGGATTGAGAGAGAGAGCGATAAAAAAAATTTTATGTTTTTTTGTTGCATTCAGTTGCCTTATCCTGGCCAAGGGGGCGCTACAGAAGAGATATTAATAGTTAGTTTTCCTGAGACAAGCGCAAAGGTAATACCATTAATCAAGCTTTGGTCGATAGATGAGTAGGGATTTGTTGGGGAAGATGGGGTAACAACCTGACGGAGTAAATTGATCGTGTAAGTGTAGGAGACATTATTGTACAAAAATTCGACTTGGAAAGGATGATTGGGATCTGCGACGATATTGGGAAGTGTTGTTGTTTCACTTGAAGGAGCCGGGGTTACATTCTGATTTGTTCCGTCGAACCAGTGGAACGTCACAACCATTGTCGAGTCTGCGGATAAAGCTCCAATCTCTACAGGGTAGGGGATCTTTTCGTAATTATTATAAGGCGCTGGCGCTGCGGGATTTGTGGTATAGGTGTCATTGTTAATGTTGAGAACAGGAGTGCCGACGAGGTTCCCAAGTGTGATGACGATATAGGCATTTGGCAATACTAGATCACCGTTAGAAGCTGGCGTTGCGTACTGAGTTTGGATCAGTGGATTGACAAGCCCCGCCATGTTGAGAAGATCGTCATAGTCATACCCGTATCCTAGACCAAAGGAGGGGTTGTTTGGAACATCTGCATTTGTTTTTTGGTATTTGTGCAGGAGGTGATCATAGACGTTATACCAAGGACCTTGTGAAAATGAAAAATTTGCTGGATGGGGATTGAGCGGGTCCGGATTGTGAAAATAGCTATCGGTATGCCCTGTTTGTGGGGCAAGAGTAGAAAATCCACAGCTGTTAGTCACAATTTTGCTGGTTGTTGGAAGGCCGGTACAGCCGTAATCTGCTGGTGGAGTTGCGGTCAACTGGCTGGTATTTAAGGGAAGCTCACCGATTGTAAACAGAGCACTGATCAACTTAGACAACTCATTGGTAAAGGGGGCGTCGACCGGAGTGAATGGCCAGAGAGAACCGCTGAGGAGCTCTTCTGTCGTTAATGTTTTTAAAGGGAGCGTAATCGAGGAGGGTGGCGTCGGACCACTTCCAGGAACTCCTCCCGTATAGGTGAACGTTAGAGTGTAGTTGGGATCTCCTGTCGTTGCACTAATGTCATAGGTGTAATCAAACCCTGGAGCCCCTCCTTCTGGGAAAATTTGGCATGTCAATGTGTTTGCCGTGTAGTAGTTGTAAACAGCTTCCATAAACGTGGTTGAAGCTGTTGGCCCATAGGTCGTATTAAGCACATAATCTGAGGGAAAAAATGTTTGCGCGGCACCGGTAATAGGACCTTGGAATTGAACGGAACTTGAAAGTGAAATGCTATTTTTCGCAGCAAGTATTCTCAAATATCCTTCAGGGGTGGCGTTTGCATACTGGTTCTGATAATAAGGTACAGATA
>JABDDH010000045.1:3096-6253 GCA_013287705.1 Chlamydiota bacterium
TACAGATAAATTGCTCCACGTCGTTGTGCCGGCCGTATTTTCAGCTTTTAATCCAGTTTGAATATCTCCAAGGATCTTGTCGCGTGAGAGGGAGGGGTCAAAACCTGAAACTAATGTGGAGATCCCGTGAATCGGATCATTGCTCGGGTTGCTGAAGACTTCAAGTTTCATAGGGAGAGAAAAATAGTCCACCCAGGAGAGATTTAAAAAGAGCTGGCTTGCGAGATTGGCGCCCGTTGCAACGCTGATGTTGTTGTAAACAAGGCCAAATTCAAAGTCTTGGTACCACGTATAATAGTTTGGGTCCTGCATCGAGGTTACTGAAGCGTCATTGATATCAAGGACTTGACGGGTCGGAGCAGCGTTGAATTTGGCGGGGAGGTACATTGGATTGTCGATCGATAAATAGCCTCTTGCAGAAGAGCTGATCGGGACATAGATGAGATAAGCTGGATCTGTTTGATCGGTTCCTGTGGCTAGCGGCAAATCACTTAAAGTTTTACTGATCGCGGGATCTGCAGAACCTGGGGCGCCAGATGTGTTTGGATAAACATATTCGCATAGGCCATAATTGGGGCTCGATGAATTGGTATTGGGGACTAAATAACAAGGAAGCCCGGAAGGGTCTAGTCCATGGGAGATAAAGTAGATGCTTCCTGGACGGTCTAGCCCGGAGCTGTCGACGATGACAACAGGAACGTAATTCTGTAGAGGCGCGGGTATCAGAGCAATAGCTTGGAAAAACCATAGAGAAGGTGCAACTAAAAATAGAACTTTCATGATACTCCGGATCATTTCAGAATGGAGGGTTTAAATTAAAGTTTTATTTTTACCTGCCCCCCTGTTTTTGTCTACCGGAAGATGAAATAGACTGCTCCTGCAAGACAAAGTCCTGCCCAAATAACTTGAAAACTCATTTGGGTATAGAGTCGGCTCCTTTGTTCGATAAGAAACTGCTTGCAGTTTCTAAAAATCCGAGAGAAAATCTCCGAATTTTTCAAGCAAAGCTAATAACGCAAGAGGTCTATTGAATTTTGTCACATTTTGCTGCGAGAATAAAGTCGCTTTCTGACAAGCCATTGATTTTATGTGTCCAGAGCTCAATTTTCACTTTACCATAGCAGAGGAGAATGTCTGGATGGTGGCCCTCTTTTTCCGCAAGTTCCCCTAGTTTGTTTGTAAACGCAAGAGCGTCTAAGAAGTTTTTGAATAGATACTCTTTTTCAAGATGATGCTCGTCAACGATTTTCCAGCCCTTATCGAGTTGCTGATAGAGCTCTGCTAAGGCGGCTCCTTTAAGTGGGGGAACTCCTCCTTTACAAGGGATGCATTTTTTTTGTGAAAGATTGCATTTAGAATTCATAAAATTACTCCTCTAAGTGTAAAAATACATGCACGTCATCATCGCTGATTTGGGGTTCTCCGGGAGCAACATTATCGAGCTTTCCATTTAAAAGCCACTCTTCAAGCCTTTCAACCTCTTTGTAGAGATGCTCGAATGATGCAACAATAAATAAGAGGGGTTGAAAATGATCAATCTCAAAAGATTGATTGATGACCCATTCAAGTTGGAAGGGGTGGCGTTGTACTTCAGGGGCAAGGGTGGCATGTTCAATTTCATCACTAGAACTGAGCAGCCCACTGCCGTAGACGCAGAGCTGATTATTTTCATTCATTAAACCAAACTCAATGGTAAACCAAAAAAAACGCGAAAGTGCTTGAATGTTACTTCTGATTTTTGCTCTTTTTTCTGCTGCATTTGTTAGGTGGGCGTGCCGTTTTGCTGCCTGTTCTGCTAAAGAGCCGAATTTTACTAGAATATCGGCAAATTTCTTATCAGTATGCATCGGCACGTGGCCTGCGATATCATGAAAGATATCTGGCTCTGGCAAGTAATGTAAGGTTTTACTCCCGCGAATCGTGATCGTTGTAGGGAATTCACGCCGTTTCAAACTATCAAAAAATAAAAACGTTGGGACATAGCCGCTGACAGCTTTTGCCTTAAACCCTGTTAGTGGCTCCAAAAATAGATTCACTTCCTCAAGACTCGGAATGCGGTCTGGTTTTAAACAAAGAGAGCTAATGCCTTGCATGAATTTTACATTTGCAAAACGTTCCCACTTTGGGCGCAGCAGGGCGTAAAGTTTTCTCCATGCTTCCTGATTTTCTTCGCTGTACAACTCATACGGTTGGTGGATAAATAGCTGTCCCGTTTTTTTTGCATTTTCAATAAACGGTGCTTTTGTTGTTGTTAACCCAGAAACTTCTTCTTTTTTATTCATAAAAATCCTTAATTTTAGAAAATGTTTTGAATAGCATAAAAAATGCTATTTTAATGTCAGAAGATAATGATTAAGAATTAATAAGAACGATAATAGGACGTGACGAACGAAGAAGAGAGAGTAATGGATAGGCTGGACCTGAAAGACCGCATCTTTTCTAAAAGTTTTCTAAACATACAACAGCTCCTAAGGTTAAAAGTAAGCATGAAACAATTTTCACTCGACTGTGCAACTTTTTGGGACCGCAGGCCGTGTCTATTTGCTCTTGGCCTTCGATCCTAAAAAGTTGCACAGTCGAGTTTCCAAGCTTCTCATAACTTATCACTAGTGTGTCAGAAAGAGGCTATTTTGTAAAGTCGAGTTAATAAGATGGTTTTTTTTGCTCTTTTTTCTTAATTTGAGAAATTGCCTCTTCTCTTAGTTGTTTAAATTCCTGCTTAAAGGCATCGATTTCAGCATCGCTCTGCTCTTCAATTTCAAGCAGTGTATTACGCGTCTTTTTTGTCCCATAGATGAGCTCATCGAGTTTTAACTGAATCGAGCGAGACTCTCGATTCTG
Organism: Chlamydiota bacterium; assembly: GCA_013287705.1. Classification (GTDB taxonomy): domain Bacteria; phylum Chlamydiota; class Chlamydiia; order Chlamydiales; family Rhabdochlamydiaceae; genus JABDDH01. The sequence continues at coordinate 5,938 of JABDDH010000045.1, forward strand.
AGTATTCTGAACTAGGATCACCATCAAAAAGGTGGCAATCGTTGTCCCTGTATTGATAATCAGCTGCCATGTGTCGCTAAATTCAAAATAGAAACCACTGAGACCCCAAGCAATAATGACCACCAGTGCAATAAAAAAGACAACCGAAGAACCCATCAAGCGCGACGACTTTTCTGCAAGATGGCGAAATGTCAAACGCTTCTTCTCTTCGACAGCATGCGGTTTTTTTTTATCCATATCCGCATAGTAAAATAGGCCTCATATTATAAGCAAGTTCGGAAAGATGTTCAAATTAACACTGGATTGTTGCCAAGGA
>JABDDH010000046.1 GCA_013287705.1 Chlamydiota bacterium
CGCTGGTTAAGCGGTTAGCTCCAAGGGCAGGGTGCCCTTCTTTGTCGATGACGGCACGACTAATCGTATTGATGCCGCAAACAGCGCGCACACCAGCGCGTGCGGCTGCAAGAAGCACCTCGCGCATCTGCTCTTGATTGTCAAAAAGACCCACTTTTAAGATTAAGGGGATGGGGCCAAGGGCTTTAACAAGGGAGGAGGCAAAAAGAAAAACAGTCTCGGGACAGATGTAGAGGGAGCCGCCTTTTTTATCGACATTAGGACAAGAAAAATTCGCTTCGATCACGCGAGCACCTGCATCTTTTGCTAAAGAGGCAGCGTCGATAAAGTCTTTCAGGAGGTCGCCTTTATGCGCTGAGCCAACAACGGAGACAATGAGTAGCTGACCTTTTTTCATATAGCTATTGGCACGAGCGATATCTTCGAGTAAAAAGTCGGGTCTTTGTGACGGCATGCCAAAGGAGTTTGTCACGCTTAAAAGATCCATAGTGCGAGGCATCTCTGTCGCGTGTTCTAAAGGGTCATTTGCTATTCCAATCTGTTCTTTTGCTTTAATAAAGATCATATTAGGAAGAGGGTGCGCTGGATGTTCGTGGCTGCGAATCGTCTTGTAGGTTGGGAGGTCAAAGCCAAGATCCGCTGCAAGTTTGACCCATTGTGAGGTGAGGAGGGGACCTGCTGCGACGCCGATGGGAGAGGCGATAGAATGGCCGAGAAAATCGATCCACGTCTCCTCTTTAGGGAAAATCCGTTGTGGCAGAGCGTCTGTAAAAAGAGGGCCAGATAAGACGTTGTCGGCATAGCTCTTTTCAATGTCGTAGATCGGTGGGTTTTTAGGGAAGTAGGGAGGCAAGGTCATAAGCTCTTCCTTTTAAAATTGTTGTAACAGGGAAGCCTTGTAACTCTCTGTCTGAATAAGGTGAAAAATCGCATTTTGTGTGGAGCCGTTCGGGTTTCTGTCGCTTTTTTAGATCAACAAGAACCCAGTCATCTGTCGGAATTAGGTTGAAGATTGTTTCAATGCGCGTGCGCATTAAAGAGACGATCTGTTTTAATGTGATTTTGCCTTCATGGTGGGCGTTTAATAGAAGTGGCAGCGTTGTCTCAACGCCGGGAATGCCTGATGGCGCTTTACCGTACGGCTGATTTTTTTCAAGTTGAGTATGAGGCGCATGATCAGATCCGATGGTGTCGACAATCCCTTCGTGGATGGCAGCAAAGAGGGCGTCACAATCGTCTTGGGTTCTTAAGGGGGGATTCATCTGGACGTGCGTGCCATGCGTTGCGTAATCGTCCTGAGTTAAAAAAAGGTGATGAGGCGTCACTTCTGCAAAGACTGCAACTCCGTCTTGCTTGGCAGATTTGATCAACTGCATCTCCTCTTTTGTGCTAATATGTAGGAGGTAGAGGCGTGTTTTGTAGAGTCGCGCGAGGTGAATCGCTTTTTCTGTTGCACGATAGGCGACTTCGCGATTGCGAATGATCGAATGGGCCAGAGGGGTATTGGGCCCAAGATAAGCATTTTGTCTTGTGTGAATGAGAGCTTCGTCTTCTGCGTGGACGGCAACGATCATATTGTGCGCTGCGGCAAGTGAAAAGGCGGCGTGAAGGGAGCTCTCATCATCCATGACAAGATCACCGGTTGATGAGCCCATAAAAATCTTGAGGGCACAAGCTTGTTCTTTTGCCTCTGAGATTTGCTCAAAGTGGGTCTTGTCGGCGCCAAGATAGAGCTTGTAATTGAGGGGAATGTCTGCAGCTTTAAGAGCTTGATCGATAATTTCTTTTTTTTCTTTAAGTCGGTTGACGCTGATCGAGGCGGGTAGGGTGTTGGGCATATCAAAGACAGTCGTAATACCACCAGAAATAGCCGCTCTTGCCGCATGAGCCCAATCTTCTTTATGTTCAAGCCCGGGCGTCCTGAAGTGGACGTGTGGATCGATCAGGGCAGGCATCAGTAAGAGCCCTCTGCCATCAATTTCCTGATCGATTCTGCTCGCAACGAAGTGATCGACTTGTGTGCCGTCTAAAGTGAGTACGTCTTTAATGTGAATCATGTTGTGTACTCGGAGATCTCTGTGCGCTCAAAGAGTTTTTCACAAAAATGGCAGCGTAAAAAGACCATTTGTTTGAACTTTTCAACAAGAAATTGGGATGCAATTGGTTCATGGCGGCTGATGCAACGCGTATTTGGGCAGACAAGGATTCGTTCAATGCAACGGGGCAAGAGCGCCTGTGCTTTTTTTTCAACTCTATAATTTTTGATACAGCTGACTGTTGCCTCAGGCGCAAAGACAGCAATTTCTTCGAGTTCTCGCTCAGTTAAAAATCTCTCTTCGACTTTAATTAAATCTTTATAGCCCATGAGAGGAGAAGTGAGGTGCAGCCCAATGGTTACGCGCTGCTTTTCTAGGTCCAGAGCGAGAAGACGGACAAGAATGAGTGCCTGACCTGGGGGGATATGGTCAATCACCGTTCCGTTCTTAATTGCCGATACAGATAAACTCTCTTCCTGTGTCATGTCGTAGATTGTGCCAGAAGGTGTACTTAGCGGTCAATCTTCTTTTTTAATTTACTTTAATTTCATTTAATGTTATTATTTTCTGAAATTATAAATAAAAAAATGGAATTATTATGTCAGCTTATTTATCTCCTCATGAACGGTTAACTCTCACAGGCGGAGAGGCTTTTAATGCAGTTGCCTCTCAACTCTCTAATGTGCAAAAAGCGGAGTTTTTAGTAGGTGCAGCAAGCGTCCCGGATCATGAGGGATTGAGACTCGCAGCTCTTGTCACATCTGGAAATTATGGACAGATGCACGGCCTTGATCAATTTCCTAATCAGTCTCTTGAGGATGGAGTTTTGAAGGCTTTAATCATGGGCAAGATCTACTTTTCGGAATACGCAACCTTTCATTTCACACGTGGTTGTATGGTGGGAGAGGCGAGCATCGATAAGATTTGCCGTGTTCCACTTTTTGAGGATTCTGGTCACTACTCCTATACTGCTTCTTCTTTAATTCGTCAGACCTCTGTTCCCAACACTTCAAAATTTCATGAAGGGCTTGGCACATTGAATCAGAGAAAAGAGGCGCGGTTTATTGAATTTATGCGTAAGGTTCCAGCATCTGAGCAGCAATTTCTGATTATTCCGAGTACCCATTCTAAAGAGGATTGTGTGAAGAATATGAATTTGTTGCAAGAAGTGATAGTGACTAAAAGTGTGTTTATCGCTTATGGAGCTTCTCTATTTAGTGTAGCAACAGCTGTTCAACAAGCGGGATTAAATATATTTCATGAGCTCGCTGATGGCAGGAGGATGGTCCCCTCCTTTTCGATGCAGCAAGCCTTTATTTATGCGCTTTATCCAGAGGGAACAGAGTCGCAAAAGGTTCTTCAGATGACTCCCGTATTTGGAGCAAGTAGTGCAGAAGATGTTGCTCGTGGTATCCGTCTCAATCAGCGCATCTATGCTCTTTTTTGCTCTCGTCTACCCACACCTCCACGTGCCGACGGATTTTGTGCGGCTCCAGTTGAGGGGCCAAAAGCTCTGGGGCCTGTGATTCCTTATAGCGATTTTTCTAGACATGACTTGTATCATGCAGCATTGGCAGCTGGCATTACGGAAGAATTGGCTGAGATAGTGGCTTTTTTGGGAGATGAACTCTTTTGCCATAAAGATAATTCCTATATGAATATGATTTATAATATGGTCATTGACGTAGAGGTATATGGGAAAATGGCCCATTGTCGTGCCGCTTTTGGAAGCTCTGAAGGTGTATTTTGGGCCGGTTTCTGTAACGTTTTGCAAATTATGTTTCGGACAGCTCATTTACGAGAGAGTGAGCTTTATCTGCAGGTCCCTTTTTTAGAGACTTTACCACAAAATGTTCTTACAGCTTTGCGCGACCTTGCGACTATGGAAGGTTTCAGGGAAAACAATCAAGATATCGCTCTGTTGTCACAGATTTTTGGAGTCATACCAAGACTTGCTCACATGTTTTTACAACAAGAAACTGCCTGGAATCGGTTGGGAATTCAACTGGAGAATTTCGGGTTTTATCGAGATAGAGTAAAGAGCTCCTTTCCAGATTCTGCAAACCCACTGATCTATTTTGAAAATTGGCTAGCTCGCCTTAAACAAGAAGCTGCCTCTTCAAAGTCTCTTGAGTAAAAAAGCAAGCAGCGCCTCGCGCACAAAGAGTCCATTTTTTGCCTGTTCAAAGTAGTAGGCAAAAGGGGTTGTATCAATCAATGGGTCGAGCTCGTCGACGCGTGGCAGAGGATGTAAAATACGTAAGTTCTTTTTTGCCCCTTGAAGCTTTTGCAAGGTCAGATTAAATCTTCCGCCCGGGGCGTGAGATTCTCCTTCTGCAAAGCGCTCTTTTTGAAGGCGTGTCATATAAATAACATCGACTTTATCGATAAGTTCATCAACCGACAGGTGAAAAGAGACATTAACATCGCGGATTTTTAATTGTTGGCGCGTTGTACGCGGCAAAGAGAGGCTCTCTGGTGAAACAAAGTAGAGACGCATATTAAAGAGAGAGGCGGCAAGAGCAAGAGAGTGAACCGTACGTCCATATTTCAAGTCACCCACAAAGGCAATTTTGAGTTCATCGAGTCTGCCTTGCGATTCTTGGATGGAGAAGAGGTCGAGTAGGGTTTGGCTCGGGTGCTGATTTGCGCCGTCACCTGCATTGATGACAGGAAGTGAGGTCACAGAAGCTGCAAGACGGGCGGATCCCTCTAGTGGATGGCGCAAGACGATGATATCGGCATAACCTCCAATCACGCGCATCGTGTCAGAGAGCGATTCTCCTTTTTGGACAGAGGTGGAATTTTTGTCTGCAACAGTGATGACAGAGCCGCCAAGGCGTAGCATAGCGGATTCAAAAGAGAGGCGCGTTCTTGTTGAAGGGTCAAAAAAACAGGAGGCGAGAATAGAGCCTTTCAAAAGGTTCTCTGGACCCTTTCTTTTAAAGGCTGTGGCCTTTTTCAAGATCTCTAGAATCTCCTCTTTTGTTAGATCGTTGATTGAAATTAAGCTTCTCATGATTTCCTTAATAGTTGCAGGGCGTGATCGTAAACTTCATCACTTGAGATTTGCAAGAGACAAAATGGTTCTAGACACCTTTTTTTTAGACACGGAGTGCAGGTCGCTGTGCGTTTGATTAAACGCACATGGGATAACTCTGTTTTGTAGGGTCCACATAGATCTGGATTTGTTGGCCCAAAAAGAGCAATTAACGGTGTTCCCATGGCAAGGGCTGCATGCATTGGCCCCGTGTCGTTTGAGATAAAAAGAGAGACTTTCCCCAGTAGCGCTGCAAACTCTCGAAACGGGAGGATGACGGTGTGGGAGCCTGCCGTCTCTTTTTGGATCCTGTCGAGGAGTGGCTTTTCGTTTTGGGTGCCGGTGATGAGGATTTGAGCGTTGTGATCTGCTTGGAGTCTCTGGACAAGTTTAATAAACGACTCTTCTGGCCACTGTTTGAACCTGTCTTGAGCGCCAGGATGCACGGCGATGAGAGGCCGTTTTGGATCAATGTAGTCTTTTTTTAAAAAGTCTGTGGCGCATCTTCTCTCTTTTTCATTGATATGTAGCTCGAGTCTAAAATCGGTCACAGTGACTCCAAGAGGGGAGACAAGAGCTGCTCTTCGTGCCACTTCATGAATCGTTTCTTCTGGGATCAGATCTGTGCAGAGATCTTCAAGGCCTTTTGCTCCACGATCTGTGCAAATGACTCTCTTGGCACAAGTGAGTAGAGCGATGGGTAGGCTTAACCGTTGTGAGGCGTGAAAGAGGAGAATTGTGCCGATTTTTTCTTTTCTTAACTTGTGCCACTGTTTCAATAAAAAAATCGCGTCGACATGTGGATTTTCTCGAAACACTTCCTTGCCAA
>JABDDH010000047.1 GCA_013287705.1 Chlamydiota bacterium
CCTATTCATCATAAAATACCTATAACTATATACACAAATCAACTCAAAAGCTGGACTTAGCCAAGGAAGCGCCCTCAGTTTGCGCCAGGCGAAGCCGGCGCCGAAGCAGCTAAACTTAAAAAGTTTAGCGATGCAGGCGGGCACAAAATGAGTGGCTGCCCGACGTAGGTAAAGTCCAACTTTTGAGTTGATTTGTGTATAACCAACGTAACTCAAAACCCACTATAATCTCTACACCGAAAAATGCGACTTTAGACCGCGGTGGTCTGAGAGTGCTTCGCGACGGAACTTTGTATGCTCAAAACCTGTATCGATAAGAGTTGTCAGGAGATTAACTTGTTCAGAGCGCAAGCCCCCCTTTGTATAGAGCATCGTGTAGTCCAGGTTACACGGAGGAGAAGCTCTTCCACCTTCAAGATCTGATCCCCACTTCTCCCCAAGCCACGTCTTCTCTTCTTTAGGCTGATCTGGTTTATAAAAGTCAGAGGCCCAATCGCTTTTATTGTACTCCTCATCATCCATATTCAAGTCTCCTGTAACAAAGATAGGGAGTGAAGGGGGCTCTTGCGCCTTCTCAATTAACCCCTTAATGAGGCACATTTGCTTCCATCTAAAATCTTGCTCCACTGGTTGAGGATCACTTGGAACTCTAGAGTGCTGCAGGTGGGTAGCATAGATCTGAGCTTGGGGGCGCGCCGGATCAGTTCCAATTTTGAACTGGAAGACCCCCTTAGCTGCATATTTTGTTGTCCCCACAAGAGTGTCGAGAGGAAAACGGGTAAAGCGTGGATCAATCGCTTCAAAGCGGGTTGCCACAAGGGTTCCAGAATTTGGTCCTACACCATGTGGACCGATGTTACGAAAGCAGTTGAGATAACCCGCCTGATGGAGGCGATCGGCTATGTATCGCGCTGCCCTCTCATCAAATGCCTCATAAAGACAGACTGTATCGGCATCCTCGCGTATGATTGTGCGGACAATCATTTCAACTCTTGAAAGAAGGTTCCCATTTTCATCCCTCTGGCAGTTACCATCGAAGGGGCCAACGCCTCCACTTGTCACTTCATAGCCAGCGGGTGTGCAGCAGACGTTCCACGAAAGGAGTGAGGGCCGCTGTTCATTAGATACGGGTTTTCGATGTGCTTCATCACGCGAATAGATAAAAGGAGTTGTTTGAGCAGCTGCCGTTGCTGCACGTAGAGCAATTCCGACAGGTGCAGTGATTGGTGTAACAATAGCACACAGAAGCATTCCAATAACCGCCACACACTTACGGAAAACAAGGAGTGCCTTGTGCTCATCTTTATAAAGTTCATCTATGGTCCAGAGGCTGTAGTAGAGCTCGCGCACCTGGCAAACAGGTTCGGACAAATAAGAGGCGATCTGAAAGAAAAGACGTGTTGCTAGATGAGTTGGCTCGGGAAGAACAAACGGTAGATCTCCTACTTTTTGTTCTAACGATGGAAATGATACTGCCCTAGCTGCCATACACGCTCCTTATTGCTAGGTAGAGATAATAACAAATAGAAACAATAAAGTGGTAGTTTAATTAACTACTGCTTCATAAAAGGCTTGGCCGAAGGTTTCGTAGCTAAATTTTTTAGCAACAGGACTCTTCAGAAAGAGCTCTGCTCGGAGCAAATACTCATTATAGACCTCTTCTGGCATAAAACTGATGAAATTATGCAACTCTCCTAAAGTGGCAAAATCTGCGCGATTGATAAAACAGTCTTGAGGAACAAAATCAGAGATATTGCTAGCACCCCAATAGATGGGAACCGTCCCAGCTGCAAAGCAGTCAAATATTTTTTCGGTGACATATCCTTGAGTCTTTTCTCTATTTTCATAGCAAATGTAAAAACGGTAATTTTTGATTGTGCTCAATTTTTCAGGAGCCTCACCTCGATAGCTGGGGTGCTCTAAAGGATCCCAGCCTCTGCCATAAAATTCAAATCCAGGCTCATTAACGGCTTCGAAATAGGCGATTGTCTCTTTTCTATGCGAATAGAGCTCATAGGGATCCTTACTTGTCAAATTAGAAGCCACGAGCGCGCATAACTTTTTCTCATTAAAGGGCGGAATACCGTCAATTTGTGGGCGTAACACCGGATAATAGAACTTAAAATAGGACTTATTATCGACAAGAGAGTCGTCCCATGTATAGACTTTAGAAAAGCAGTCGTGGATCTGATCTGTATACATTTGGGGCAAGACCGTCTTTGGCTCCCACATAAAAAGAACAAGCCTCTCTTTGGGAAATCGGGAGATGTCATAGCGCCGAATAATGCGCGGATCAATATTAAAAAAGACGATCTTATCAACTTCTTCTGCAACGGAAGCGTGGAAGGGAAAGTCTAGGTTAATCAAACGCAGAAACTTATGAATCCGCCCCTTTCTCTTAAGCAGTTCTGCGTCATATTCATCGATAGATGTTAGGATAACGCGCCCATCGTAGCCACGCGTCTGTAACATCTGAGTATGAAAGGCGGCATCTACGGGAAAGTTAGCAATGCACTGGACAATTTTTTCACCATAAAGGGCGCCAAAGCTTGTCGCAAGTAGAGCAAGGCAGTATAAACTAAACGTTCTGGGTAAAATCATAGGAACGAGCCTTTACTAAAACGGTATCGGATGGCACCTTATAAAAGCTCTTCTGCCAGGCACTATGGGCAAGTAGCAAAGCATTGAATAGCTTAAACCCTTCGCTGACATAGCTTTTAAGTTCTACAATATCTCGTTTCTTCAATTTTACTGCGAGAAGCCAGAATCTATCCCACTCATCGTGATCATCGAGCCTTACTCTTAAAAGCCCTTGAAGCCATTCAGCTAACTTCTTGAGGTCCTCTGGATGACGCTGTAAATACGTTTGCGCCTCTTTTTTCAGTCGGAATAGATCCGCTCTACACACGCTCTCTTGTTCTTTAAGAGCTGGAATCCCCTGCAAAATTTTCAACAACTTAGATTCTTGTGCAGGAGCAAGAATTGTCTGATCAAGCTTTGTACATAAATCCCAGACCTCCTGATCTACTGCCTGCCGCATCTGTAAACAAGAATGAGAAATCGCCATTGTGTTGCTCAAGATTGTATTAAAAAAAAGAGACTATACCAAGAGGGCGGCTCTTACTCAATCTAAAAAAACTATTTTAATTTGTTTGTAAGAGACTGTATGATACGATTTGGCCTTAGAGTGTGTCTGCCAATTTTTAAATTTGAAGGGCAACTTTATTTTTCTCGGCGCCGTGTGAACAATTAAAAAGCGCGAAAAAGAAATTGGACAAAAAATGAAAAAATTTGCAGGCCACTCTTAAATCTTAGGTGTTTCATGTGTGGAATTTTCTGTTATATCGGCCCGCGCAACTCAGTAAAAATCTGTATCGACGGCCTACGCCATCTAGAATATCGAGGCTATGATTCTGCAGGAATTGCTGGAATCTCAGACGGCGAAATTGTCTGTTACAAAAAAGTCGGCAAAATCTCCGCTTTAGAAGAACTAATTACTCCCTTTTTAGCAGGAACAAAACCGCTTGAGTTGCAATCTGCCATCTCCCATACACGTTGGGCAACCCACGGAAAACCAACAACAGAGAATGCTCACCCTCATTTTGATCAACAGGGAAAGGTCGCAGTCGTCCACAATGGCATTATTGAAAATCATCGCGCCGTGCGAAAAATGCTTGAAGACAAGGGAGTTGTCTTTCAATCCGATACAGACTCTGAGGTTATCGCCCAACTCATTGCCCACCTATATGAAGGTGATCTCTTAGCGGCTGTCCAAAAGACAGTTCCCCTCTTAGAAGGCTTCTTTGGCATTGCCATCATCCATAAAGACCATCCAGATGAGATCATTGCAACCGCAAGAGAAAATCCCCTTGCAATTGCTTTTCACCCCCTCCGCAATGAATCTCTCATCTCATCAGATGCCAATGCCTTTACCGATAAAGACCTCGATGTCCTCTTTTTACGCAACGATGAGATAGCACAGGTAAAAGCAGATCACGTGCAGCTCTTTGACGCCTCCTGCTCTCCCATTGTTAAAGAGGTCAAAAAATTAGAATTTGAGACAGTGGCTATTTCAAAAAACGGGTTTGAACATTTTATGCTCAAAGAGATCTTTGAACAGCCTCAAACGATTCAGCAAGCCTTTCACATGCGTCTATCAGAAGAGGCGGGAACAGCCGCTTTTGAGAATTTAAGTTTTAGCACAAAAGAATTGCTTGCGACAAAACGCATCTTAATCCTCGGCTGTGGCACCTCGTGGCATGCAGGAAGCGTTGCAGCGTCACTTTTTGAAGAGCTCGCGAGAATCCCCACACCAGCTGAGATCGCTTCGGAATTTCGTTATAAAAATCCGATCATTTCAGAGGACACTCTTGTTCTTGCCATTAGCCAATCTGGAGAGACATTCGACACCCTTGCAGCTGTGCGCGAAGTTAAAAGCAAGGGTGCCAGAGTCATCGGCATCTGTAATGTGCGCAATTCAAGCCTCACACGCGAGGCAGATGATTGTCTCTTTTTAAGGGCAGGTCCCGAAGTGAGTGTTGTCTCTACTAAAGCATTTACAAGCCAACTGACCCTCCTTTCGCTATTTGCCTTAATGATGGCGCGGCTGCGCCACATGGGAAAAGAAGAGGGACAAAAATTTCTCCACGAGCTCCAGCTACTTCCTGAAAAAGTCCATCAGATCCTGCTTCAAAAGGAAAAAATCGACACGCTCGCTCTCACATATGCCCACTTTGAAAATTTCTTTTTCTTAGGCCGGCACTATATGTACACAACAGCTCTTGAGGCCGCACTAAAACTGAAAGAGACAAGCTACCGCAATGCCATCGGCTATCCAGCCGGCGAAATGAAACATGGTCCGATTGCCCTTGTTTGCAAAGATCTTGCAGTCGTTGCCCTCCTGGGAAATCAACACACTTATGAAAAAACCCTTAGCAATCTGATGGAGGTCAAGGCGCGTAGTGCAAAAATTTTAGCCTTTGCACCGCGCGGAGCCTCTGGGATCGAATCAATTGCAGATGATATTTTTCTCTTGCCGGAAATTTCTGATCCACTAGCACCAATCCTCTATTCTGTTGCGCTCCAGCTCTTTGCCTATTCGATTGCAAAAATTCGCGGAACAGAAATTGATCAGCCGCGCAACTTGGCAAAGTCTGTAACTGTGGAGTAATGTCTATGACCCGCCGTGTTCTAGTCTTTGTTGCCTCCATTGTAAGCGTGCTCCTAATCAGCATTGCAGCAGTTCCCCTTTTTCTCTCAACAACCTCTGGAAAAGCTATTGTCTTATCGTTTATCAACGCGGGAAGCTCAAAAAAACTCTCAATCAAAACTCTCTCTCTAAACTGGACAGCCCCCCAGCGCATAGAAAAGATCGTTATCCAAGAGGGGGATCAGGTCATCGTTTCATGCGATGCGATCCAGATGGATCGCTCACTTCTCAAAGCAGTTATGACAGGAGATTTTGGAGAGATTAAAATTTTATCACCCCATTTTAATCTCATCCCCAACCAAGAGGCTACAAGATACTCAAAAAAAGGTCTCTTCCCACTTTTATTTAAAGGGACGCTTGTTGTCGATCAAGGAGAATTAACTGCTAAAGAAGCCTCTCTTCACAACATCCATTTAGAACTTGCGCTGCTCGGCTCCTTAAACTACGCGCTTCTTCTTTCAGGATCTACAGAACATGAAAATCTAGAAGGACAATTTGATATCCGCGG
>JABDDH010000048.1 GCA_013287705.1 Chlamydiota bacterium
ACTGATTTAAAGGAGCGAACCTCATTTAAAATGGAGGTTTCCCGTATTGCCGCAGATGGGATGCGCGTTGTTACAGAAACTGGAATAAAAATCCAAACTTCTGCTGACTCCTTGACACAAGCTCTCAGAGGGGATTTTAAGGCTCAAGGAAAATGGGGAGAGTTTATTTTAAAAAAAACACTTGAAAGATCAGGGCTTCAAGAAGGTGAGCACTACACGGTTGAAACAAGTTATGAAAATGCAGAGGGTAATCGACAACGTCCTGATATAACTGTGCTGTTGCCTGATCAGAAAAGCCTATTTATTGATTCTAAAGTCTCACTTGCACATTACATTCAATATATTGACGCTTCAGACGAATTAATTAAAGCTTCAGCATTAGAAAATTTAATTTCAGCATTTTGCAATCACATTAAAATCTTAAGTGGAAAAGAATATCAAGATGTTTCAGGTGTTGATACTGTTGATTTTGTTCTCATGTTTATTCCTGTCGAGTCCATTTTTTCTCTAGTTACTGATAATTATGACAAATCAAACACTGAAACATTATTTGAATTTGCTTGGAAAAAAGGAGTTGTTATCTCCTCTCCAACAACACTGATGCCTATATTAAAAACAATTAACCGATGCTGGAACATTGACAACTACAATAAAAATGCACAAAACATTGGGAAAAAAGCTGGAGAACTATATAAAAAATTTACAACGCTTATGGTCAGTTTTGAAAAAGTCGGGAGAAATATAGAAAAATCTCAAGAAGCCTTTATTGAAACAAAAAAATTAATCCAATGTGGTAATGGTAATATTTTAAAAAGATGCGATGAAATTAGAGGTTTGCTAAACAAAAAGAGGTCAGGACCCTTAGAGCACTACTATGATGAAACCGACGATTTCGATGAAGATGACAATTCTGAGAGTCAGCTAGCCCAAGTTGGAGTTTCAAATGACTTGCCATTCTAAACAGTCCTAAACCATTCGACATTTAAGCTCACAATTTGGGCAGAGCACAGGTTTTTAAGTCACCTAAGTATCGCGATGCAGCCTATGCCAGCCCAATAAAACCGGAGGACCATTCTCCTAGAAACAATTCGAATCTGAATTGTTTCGATTGCTTCGCACCAGTTCCAAGATCCACAAAAGACATTCCACCTTGAGTTCTTCAGGGGCGATGTCTTGGAGGGTCCAGTAATCCCCACTGAAGTTGGGATACTTGGTTTGAAGCCATTTTTCGAAAAATTGTTTTCCGAATAAAGCTTTTTTGCGCTGTTCTAATTGAACCAATCTTGTATCCCAATTTTTTTTCATAAATCATTAGATTTGAAAAGGATTTTGGATTGAGGGGATTCAGAGAACTGCTCAAGGGCAGAGAGCCTTTCTTCGATATCCATGAGCTCAGTCCCCTTAAACGCGTTTGATAGAATTTTTTCAGCAGCTAATAGCCGGATACGCGGATCCTTATCATCGAGAAGATAGAGGATAGTTCGAACGGCCTTTTGAGACCCGGCTTTAAGAGCTGCAAGCGCATCACAAAAAGTAGTGTTCCTTTGTTTCTTTAATTCTTCTTGAAATTCAGGTTGTTTAAGCCACGAGTAAATTTGCTTAGAGGTAATTCCTGCTCGACGAGCCGCTTCCTCATAAGAAGGGCTATGAAGCAGATGAGGAAGAACTTGTATCTGCCTTTGGGATAATTTTGAATTTTCATTACTTTTCATAACTTTTTTCTCCTTCGAAGTCTGAAGTTGCGAATCCAATAAAAAAAAGGAGGCGTCTTTTTTCAAAGGTTCGATAATTTTCTGTAAAATTCGGCTCCTAGCGGCCCTTTTTTAACGTCCAATAGTTTAGATAGACTCTTTGCCTGGGTAAATTAAGATAGTAAAAAAACACCCTCCCTACTGCCCTTTTACTTCATCCCAGTCGAGCATTTTTCCTTCTTTTTGTGCAGTTTTCGGCCTTATTCCGAGTCTCGATGGCCACAAAGGACATGTCGGAACTTGGCATAAGCGTATTTCCTTGTGAGAGCCGCAGGCGCAGTCCAAACATTTAGCACGTATCGCTTTTAAAGAGGACAGTTCAGAATTCTGCTGAATAGCCTCTTTAATTTGCTTCAATTTGTTTGATTCGTTTTCTTTATTCATGTTTTACCTATAATTATTTTGTTGCGTAACTGGTTTTTAGAAGTTTTTGTAAGCATAGGAGCCCCTACCTAGTACCCTATTCCTGTATTGGTCCGCGGACGTCCGCGGACGGGCTATGGTTAAAAACAAGTCGGATACCCTTGTAACATCGCTCCCTGGTTTGATTTTCCTGCGGTCTGGTCCTTTCAATTTTAGGGAAAGCCGCTCGAAGGTTTTTACCGAAGGATTGTTCATTTCCGGCATGAGGATGCCCAGTAGAAGCGCACCAGCATCTCCAAGCTGAGAATAGATCTTCTATGGAGACTATTGCCTGCGGCTTGAATTCGCATCTTTGAGCAATAAAAACCTTGATCGGACTGGTCATAGCTTCAAGTTCTTCGATAGTTTGAGCGGATGATGCGGGCTGAATAAATTTGCCTCTTACTTGCAATCGGGCAAGTTCTTTCAGGGCCCATAGTAAAATGCCTGGCAGCTCTGCACGGAGTCGAACAGACAGAGAAATATCTTCTTGACCAAGCCAGCTTTTTGTAAGCGTTAGAACAACATATCGTTTGGCAAGAGCCCCACTCGCATCCCGCATATCTGGAATTTCATTGCTCATCATAGCAATCCGAGTTGGTAATTGAACTGTTAGAGGAGGCAAAAATTTACGATTGATGGTCAATGGATCTTCACCGCTGATGCTGAGAAGCCTCTCAATGATTACGCTGTTGGTTCCTTTGCTACTCAGACGAGCATCAGAGACTAGGGCGAGCATCTTATTCAAGAAGGGTTGAAGACCGAATTCCCCTCCAAGGCTTGAGAGTGTGGGACCAATGACGTTGAAGGATCCCAACAGCTCTATTAAGCAGCGGCCGATAGTTCCTTTTCCGCTTCTTGGAGGGCCGATGATCAGAAGGATTTTATGTAGTTTGGTATCGTGTGTGAGGCAATACCCAATCCATTCCTGAAGTGTTTGCTGGCTTTCTTGATCTTCGGACCAAATAGAGTTTAGGAACTCTAGCCATTCTTGCGGCTCCGCAGCTTGAGGATCAAAGTCGAATGTCAATGAATTCACGTTCATCAGCAATGGCGTGTGTGGTATAAGATCCGAAAGTGAATTCTCGAGCCAATGTTCTACGTTGAGAAGGCCGTTATTGAAGGAGATAAGATATTGGGTATTGGGGCCTTCTCGGCCGTCCAGCCAAATAGCACCGCTAGCGGGATGATGATCGTGATGGCATACTGCACGAAGAGCATCGATGATTTGATCAACTTTAAATTTGGTAGGGTTGAAACATTCCAAGTACCCTGCATCGCTTGCTTTCTTTGCATCTCTGAGAAAAGCGTAAATATTCTGCCGCATTGCTTCTTCACTCAATTCGACGTACTTCACCCCGTTCCATCGCCAAAACATATTCGAACAGTAATAGAGGGTTCTATGTCCTTTCCATAAGAACTGTTCATTGATTAGAGCATCGGCGATTAGAAGAGGAGCTCCAGAGTCGAATATTTTTTCGCCACGGTCTGCTTTTAAATGCGACAGCTCTTTTCTTGCCTGATTGATAGTCTCTCTTGATTTTTGCAAAGCGCTCCTTCGCTCATAAAAATCTTTTTCAATACGGATTCTTGCTGAACTTTTGCCCTCTTCGGAAAGAGGTTGGTCGAAATCTTCCGGTCGGAGAGAGGTGTCATATCGATAGACGTCTTCCAAAAGCTGCATATTATCTTCGTAGAGTTGCTCCTCCAGGATTTCCAGCCGGGATTGACGGCCAGCGATTTTCGGATTAGAGGGAATCATTCCTTTTGGCAGAGGCATGACTTGTACCTCGCATTGGAGGCCTGCTGCATCGATTGCTTTTTGGACCTCTTCCTTTTGAAAGAGAGGGCAAAGCCAGCCGTGGATCATTCCATTCCAACTGCATCCAAACGATTTAATGCGGCCCTTGATTCCTTTACCCAAGCTATTTTGGAAGCGGAATAGGGCAAAACGGTCGACTTTCATCGATTGTGCTTGCCGAGGGTCTTCTTTGTGACTTTCGTTTAAAGACATACAATCCCTCGAATTATTTACTACCTTTTTCTCGAAGGAGACGGAAAAGCGTTGCAGGCAATACAAGCCTTCGGCGCCCAACTTTCAAAAAAGCCTTTTTCATCCCGTTAACCTCATCTTCAAAAGCCATTTTTCTCCAGTTATGACTCGGCGTTACAGTCACTTCAGTAAGGAGCACATCGCTCGGATTGTGCAAAAAACAAGTAATAATCTTTTTAAAACCCAAGAAGAGCCACTATGACAATCTGCCTTCCATCTTCACTAAAGCAATTTAGTCAAGACTTTGACGCTGTATGCGAACGCATCCGCCAAACGAAGCAAGATCCCAACTTCTATGACCTCCTGACGGCTCTTGTAGCTAACTTTCAACAAAACCCTCTTTTCAAAGAGTTTATTGAAGAACTGAATGCTCAATCGAACAACAATAGGAAGGGCTACAATCTCTACTGTTTAGAACGCTGCGAAGAAGCATGGCTCTATCTATGGAAACACCCCTGTGCCGGCTGGAAGCAGCATAAAACGCTCGTATGCATTAAGAGCATTGTTTTTGCTCCAGAAAACCATCCTCTCCCCCTCCACATTCAGCTGATGACCCAGATGCAAAAACTCGCCGCTTCATTGAACTTACCTCTTCCCAACCCTTTTTATCAACCGGGTCTTAAAGACCTTTATAAACAGGAGCAGATGCAACGACTAGCCGTACTTGATGCTTCTTTTTGCTTGGATAGACTCTTATTTTTAAGACAGATGGGAGATCTTAAGAGTGATTTGCCTGAAATGCAATATCCCCGAGGAAAATGGGCTCACATCCGGCTTCATGTATGGGATGCAAGTGCTGCTATTTGCGAAAGGAACTTGCATCTAATTGCCCAACGCTCCCTAGTATCGAAATTTGCTCTCCCCCCACAACCTTCCCTAGATCCAATGCTTCCTATTGAATACCAGATTCACCGCGCAGACTATGAAGAGTATTTTCGCTCTTGGCAAAATCATGTTCACACTAAACTCATGGGAATCGAAGCAAAACTAAGCCAGGATACAGGTAAATCAAAATTAGTGGAAACGCAGCGAGAATCTTTCGCCATCGAAATAACAGAGTTGTACTGGAAGGAGAATCCAACAGATAATTACGACCAAGTTTATGACTATTACGTTCTAGAGTGCCCAAAAGATTTTCGGGGTAAGAAAAAAGTTCTCTCTCGAACTCAATGGGAACGTATCGTAAGAAAGCATAGACTCGATCCTCGTCCTAAAAAAGAAAAAGTCCGCGGAAAGGGCAAATAGACCCGTCAAATCAGCCATGTCATTTATGACACCTCTTTTTTTCTCCCTCCTATCAATTCGTTTCTAAAAAGACACGTCTTTTCATGACGTTGATGGTTTAATTAACCCATTCTGGTTC
>JABDDH010000049.1:0-5186 GCA_013287705.1 Chlamydiota bacterium
GTTATAGTAATTTCGTCCATCACGAGTATAAAGAAGTCTTGGTGGGTTCACGTCCCGCCATTGAGCAATGGCGACTTTTGATCTGCTTTCTGTTTCCCATCCGAGAGGCTCTCCTAAAAACAATCTGGCTGCCATAAACATCCTTTTTGTATAAAATGTTAATTATAAAACAAAAAAGCTTAAAAAGCTATCCAGAAGAAGCGCGAGCTTGTAGCGTTAGTTCAAATATCCTTTATTAATGCATCATATCATGCGGCATTAAGGTGTAGTCGAGGTTGTACATGATCCAGAGGGAGCCGGCAACAATGATTAGAAGGACAAGCGCCATAAACAAAAAGACAATGAGGTTCCAGCGCGGTTTTTGTTCGTGGCCCATGTGAAGGAAAAAAAAGAGCTGGACTAGGAGCTGGAAAATCGCAAGGCTGATCAGAGCAATCACAAGAACTGGACCATGGAGCCACTCTTCCACAACAAGCAGGTAAGCCGCGAAGGTCAGGACAATTGACCAGAAAAAGCCGATGACTGCCGTCTTAATTGAACCGTGATACTGCTCCATCTATGAGACTCCCATCAAGTAGACAATCGTAAAGATAAAAATCCAGACAATATCAAGAAAGTGCCAAAAAAGGCCAAAGCAGGTGAGGCGCCTCATACTGAGTGGCGTCACCCCGTGGCGCATTACGGGAACAAGTAGAACGATCATCCACAAAAGACCAATACTGATGTGCAGGCCGTGGGTTCCAACAAGGGTAAAAAAAGCCGAGAGAAAGGCGCTTCTCTCCCAGCTATTTCCTTCTTTAATAAAGTCGTGAAACTCGTGCAGCTCCATGCCCAAGAAGAGAGCTCCGAGCAAAAATGTGGCGACAAACCAGAAAAAGAGCTGCTTTTTTTGGTTAAGGGAAGCTGCCCTTGTTGCAAGGCCGCAGGTAAAGCTGCTCGTTAAAAGCGCTAAGGTCTCCACAAGGACAAAGGGCATACTAAAAAGCTCTTTGGATGTTGGCCCCCCATGTGTGCTGTTGTGTAAGACCATATAGGTGGCAAAAAGAGAGCCGAATAAGAGGCAGTCTGTCATCAGATAGACCCAGAAGCCAAAGATCGTCAGGGAATCAGCTTCTGCATGAGGATCGTGTCTCATTTGAGCCTCGCCGCTTCAATTTTTTCAATTTCTTTAACCGAGACATAGTATGTTGTATCGTGATCTGCCAGGCGAATAATTAAACAGGCTAAAATCCCAACGACTCCAACAATCGCAAGCCAGAACATGTACCAGATCAGAC
Source organism: Chlamydiota bacterium (assembly GCA_013287705.1). Lineage (GTDB taxonomy): Bacteria > Chlamydiota > Chlamydiia > Chlamydiales > Rhabdochlamydiaceae > JABDDH01. The sequence goes on from JABDDH010000049.1 coordinate 1,278, forward strand.
CAAAACCGACACAAAAGGCAAAGAGCGCGATATAAAGACCCATGGCCGTATCTTTTGGCATGTGAATCGGCGCGTACTGCAGCGGTTTTTGTGTCTTTCTCTCTTTCATCGCCCAGAAAGCATCGCGCCCATATACCTCAGGAGTGACTGGCCAGTTGTAAAAGGGAGGTGGTGACGGCGTGGCCCACTCAAGAGTTCTTCCGTTCCAGGCATCACCGGTTAGGTCGGCATTTTTTTTACGATCTCTGAAACTGACAAGGAGTTGTAAAATTTGGAAAGACATTCCGATGATAATAAAGACGATACCAGATAGAGCGACAAGAAATAAAGGCTGCCAACCCGTTTCGGCATCATAATGATCTAGGCGCCGTGTTGCTCCCATCAGTCCCAAGACATAGAGAGGCATAAAGGCGAGCATAAAGCCTAGCATCCAGCAGTAATAGGCGTACCTGCCGAGCCGCTCATCGAGTTTAAAGCCAGAAAATTTGGGGAACCAGTAAGAGAAACCGCAAAAAAAGCCAAAGACAACGCCACCAATCACCATCGAATGAAAGTGGGCGATGAGATAGAGGCTATTGTGCACTTGAAAGTCAACAGGCGCAATCGACATCATGACACCCGTCATCCCACCTGTTACAAAAACAATCACAAAGCCAAGAAACCAGAGAAGCGGCGTCTCAAAGCGGACGCGTCCTTCGTACATCGTAAAGAGCCAATTGAAGATTTTTGCCCCGGTTGGAACCGCAATCAGCATCGTCATAATGCCAAAAAAGGCATTCACGGAGGCGCCAGCTCCCATCGTAAAAAAGTGGTGGAGCCAGACGACAAAAGAGAGAAAAACAATCGCAATGATCGCCCAGACCATCGATGCGTAACCAAAAAGGCGTTTTCTTGAGAAGATCGGCACCACCTCAGAGAAGATGCCAAAAGCCGGCAAGATCAGAATATAGACCTCAGGGTGTCCCCACGCCCAGATTAAGTTAATATACATCATCGGATTGCCGCCACCGGTCAATGTAAAAAAATGGGTGCCGATCAATCGATCAAGTGTCAGCATAGCAAGTGTTGCAGTGAGTATTGGGAAGGCAAAGACGACAAGAATCATCGCGCCAAGGGAGGCCCAGACAAAGACGGGCATCCGCATCAAAGTCATGCCAGGACAGCGCATCTTAAAAATTGTCACCAAAAAATTAACACCTGAAAGAAGGCTTCCAATCCCGGCAATCTGCACACTCCAGATCCAGTAGTCAACACCGACGCCTGGGTTATACTGCAGTCCTGAAAGTGGAGGATAGGCGACCCAGCCGGCTGCTGAAAATTCTCCGACAAGGAGCGATAAGTTCACAAGAAATGCACCGACAACAAAGAGATAAAAACTCAAAGAATTCAAAAAGGGAAAAGCGACATCGCGCGCGCCAATCTGCATCGGCATAATCAAATTCACAACACCGAAAAGAATCCCCATCCCGACAAAAAAGATCATTGTCGTCCCGTGCGCTGTAAAGACCTGCTGAAAATGGTCCGATGTCAAGTAGCCGTGCGATGCTCCAACTGAAAAAGCTTGTTGTGCGCGCATCATCCCCGCATCAAAAAGACCCTTGAAGAGCATAATAAATGAGACAAAAATGTACATGAGCCCAATTTTTTTCGGATCAAGTGAGATCACCCACTCTCTCCAGAACCTACCCCAAACGCGAAAATAGGTGAGAAGACCAATTGCTAAAAGAACGGCAAAGATCATGGAGTAATTGGCGCCCATCTCAATAGCATCGTGCTTAAAAGCATCAAGTGTTAGTCTTCCAAACATCTTAAAGCCTCTCCTTGGGCATATATTGCATCAAAATCTTTTCAAATAGTCTCTCATCTTCTAAAGAGTAGTAGACAGGACGCGTCTCATCATTTGGCTCGGCAATCTTGTGATAATTGTCCATATTTAATGGTTGTGCTTTAGAGCGGATTAAAGAGGCCCAACTTTCAAAATCGTGTTCTGAACTAGAAACAGCAGTAAACCACATATTGGAAAAACCAGAACCACTCAAATTAGCAGAGGAGCCGCGAAAAGTCCCAGTCTCATCTGCCATGAGATGGAGCTCTGAGCGCATCCCTGCCATCGCATAGATCTGTCCTCCCAGCTGGGGGATCCAGAACGAGTTCATCGGCGCATCGGCCGTAATTTCAAAATCAAGGGGCCTCTTTTCGGGAAACTGAACCCAGTTAATTGTTGCGATTTTTTCTTCCGGGTAGATGAAAAGCCAGCGCCATTGAAGCGCGACAACCTGAATTTTCACAGGTTTTGATTCTGAGTGAATCGGAAGAAATGGATCCAAATCATAACAAGCTCTCCAGGTAAAAATACTGAGTACGATAACAATTATAAACGGAACACCCCACCAGATCGCTTCAATCACGATATTCTGATCCCAGTCTGGGGCATGCGTCGCTTTTTCATTACTTTCGCGGTATTTCCACGCATAAAAAAATGTCAAAAAAAGAGCGGGGACAACAACAATCAGCATCAACCATGTTGCATCAAGCAAGAGCTGTTTCTGTTTTTCGGCGATGATTCCTTTTGGGGTTAAGATGGCAATCCCTGTATTTTCTAAAAAGACAACAAGGAGCGCAAGTAGCCCAATAACCAAAATTGCGAGCATGAAAAAAAAACAGAATTTATATTTCTTCATAATCTTCTGTATACAGATGCAAGAGCGCCTTGTCTACAATAAAAAAGTTGACACTCTAAGAATAAATCCTCAGACTGGTCCTTTCAAACAGGGTAGAAATATGAGCAAAAAACATCTGATTCTGACAAAACCGGGAATTATCTTAGGCAACCTCATCACAACGGGTGCAGGCTTTGCACTTGCATCAAAGGGAGATCCTGACTACAGACTGTTGTTGCTGACGCTTCTTGGGCTCTCCCTCATCATTGCAGCAGCTTGTGTTTGCAACAACTATATCGATCGGGCGGCTGATCAGAAGATGGAACGGACAAAAAATCGCCCTCTTGTCACAGGGACCATTTCGACACCAAATGCTCTCTGTTTTGCAGCTCTCTTACTCCTTTCTGGGAGCTTTATTCTCTTTCACTATACAAATCTTCTTGCTCTATACATCGCGCTATTTGGCTTTTTTGTCTATGTGGTCATCTACAGCTTCTACAAATACCACTCAAGCCATGCAACAGCTATTGGAAGTATCGCAGGGGCAACCCCTCCTCTTGTCGGCTATGCAGCCCTTGCTGGAACAATTGATCCCCCAGCACTTCTCCTCTACTCGATCCTTGTACTGTGGCAAATGCCCCACTTTTACGCTATTGCAGTTTATCGACTCAAAGAATATGCAGCGGCTTCAATCCCGGTACTTCCCCTGGAAAAAGGAATGGCAACAACAAAGATCCAGATGCTCATCTATACTATAGCCTTCTGTATCGTAGCGGCGCTCCCCGCCTACTACGGTTATGCAGGGACCATCTACTTCTGTGTCACAGCTCTTGTCAGCCTCTTTTGGCTCTACACTTCTCTCAAAGGCTTTACAGCAAAAAACGAGACACTCTGGGCCAGAAAAATGTTCTTTGTCTCACTCTTTGTGATCACAGCGCTCTGCATCACCCTCTCTTTTGATCAATTCCGCGCTTTATAGAGATATTTGGGACGATAGATCGGCACGCCTTTGCCTCCACGCGCCTCTAACCGTTCATAGACAATCTGTATGGCAATACCAACGGATCTAGCCATGCCAAACAGAAGGGTGTAGTACTCTGGATAAGGAAATCCTGCCGCTGTAAGTAGAGTTCCTGAAATCGCATCGACATTCGGATAGGGGCTTGTGATCTTTGGATTTTCCTTAAGAACACGCGTCCCTGCATCCCGCAGTAACAAAGCAGTTGAGACAAGCGGATGGTCTTTATAA
>JABDDH010000049.1:5196-5345 GCA_013287705.1 Chlamydiota bacterium
TTTTTTTACGTAGTCATACTGAACTGTCGCGCGAGGATCTTCAACACGCAATACAGCATGGCCAAAACCGAAAACGAGCTGAGAAGAGGCAAGACGATGACGAATCAGCTCTTCCACTTGCACAGCCGTTGCATGGGGCCCGAGTTCTT
>JABDDH010000050.1 GCA_013287705.1 Chlamydiota bacterium
ATTAATTGACTCGGCATCTTCTTCCTCTTTTTTTGTGGAAATTCGTCTGCCCCACAGCATTAGCTTAATAGGGCAAGTAAACCAGAAAAAAGCATATAGAGCATCCAAAAAAGGCATAAAGAGAAGGTCTGTAATTAGAAGATGAAAAGAAAAGAGCGTCTGTTCGTTAAAGATATGCAAAAAACAGAGCTCTATACTTGTAGAAACAAGAGAAAAGAGGAAAGTAAAGAGGGAAAAAGCTGCAGCTTTATCAGAGCATAAATGCCGTATTTTTCCATATAAAAGAGCTGTTGTTAGGCAATAAATTAGAGAATAGGTGCCAAAAACTGTTGAAGAACTAGAGCAATCGATTAAAAGACCCGTTCCAAGTGAGATAAATAGAGCGGTGATGCGCTCTTTTTTTGTGATCAACAGGACAAGAAAAGGAGAAAAGGCCATGAATTTGATTTGAGGAAAAAATGGCTGAAGACAAAAGGCAAAAAAAGCTGCCATGCAGAAAAAAAGGATCAACGGAATCTTTCTCAATAGGCCCCTTTAGAGAATAGGATGCGGCATGTTTTTAGGATAAGTTTTAGATCAAAAAAAAAGGATCGAAGATCGACATACTGTTCTTCAAGTGCAACGCGCTCTTCATAGCTTAACTGGTTTCTGCCAGATGTTTGCCACAGACCTGTGATGCCAGGGCGTACGGAGAGGATCTTATCTTTTTTTGCGCCAAAAAAATGTTCTATCTCTTCTTGTTTTGCAGGTCTTGGTCCCACAATACTCAAGTCGCCTTTCAGAACATTCCAAAACTGTGGCAGTTCATCCAAAGAGCTTTTGCGCAGGAAATGGCCAATTGTCGTAATACGTGGATCATTTTTTAACTTGCGGTAGGTCTGCCATTCACAGGCGTACGCCGGGTTCTTGAGCAGCTCTTTTAGATTCTGTTCTGCATCGACACTCATTGAACGGAATTTCCAGCAATGAATTGTTCTTCCCCCAATGCCTACACGCTCACAGGCATAAAAGATAGGTCCCTTAGAGGAGAATTTGATCAACAGGGAGATGAAAAGATAAATAGGAGCTCCACAGATCAGCACAGATGCACTAAAAAGAGTATCAAATAGTCGTTTCATATCGATCTCGACTTTGTACGTTTTTTTGGTCGATTTTCACAATCTTTTAACTTTGAGTGGGTTGAAAATTTTGCTCATGGCTTTTTAAGCCACTTTGCAAAACTCGACTCCAAACATGTACAAAGTCGAGATCGATGACAGTAACAATTATTGATTTATTTGTGGATGATTTTCTTGAGAATGGGTATGCTGTAAGCATCAATTAAAATGTCTAGGAGGACTGTTCATGTCGCTGGAAAATGCTAAAGCCAACTTAAAAGAATTTGGAAAAGAGCTCAATTTAGAGGGCTTAGTCTTTGATGAAAATAACACGTGTATTCTTGGGATTGATAATACTTTTTCTCTTCACTTAACGTATGAGCCAAATTCTGATCGTCTTTATTTGTACTCTCCTATTCTTGATGGACTGCCAAAGGATGACAAGACGCGTCTAAAGCTATATGAGGCCCTTCTCGAAGGTTCGATGCTTGGAGGCCAGATGGCAGGCGGCGGTATTGGCGTTGCGATTGCAGAGGAATTGATCTTGATGCACTGCATTATTGAAATGGGAATCGGCGTTGCCTCTTCTGCCTTAAAACGATTTGCTCCTTTTTTTGTTGAGGCTGTTGAGAAATGGCGCAAAAGAGCAAAAGACATTATGGAAGGTCGTGAAACTGCGTCGACCCACAAAGAGATGTCTCCACTTGCAGGCAAGCCAGGCGAGCGTTACCTCAAGATCTAGTGGCTCTTTTCCCCTAAGAATCAAAAAACCCGGCCCTTCAGGACCGGGTATCCCCAAAATGTACACAAATGAACTCAACTTTAAGTCATTTTTGAGAGGGAGCGCAGGATCTCTGCGATGGCACTCTCTTCTTTTCTCTCGGCAATTTTTTTGATGCTTGCCATGACGGTGGAGTGGTCGCGTTTAAAGATCGCTCCAATTTTTTGGTAGGGGAGGTTGAGTTTTTCCCGACATAGGTACATCGCGAGTTGCCTTGGTAGAACATCTTCTTGTTTCTGTGATTTTCCAAGAATAGTACCCTCGGTGACAGAGAGGAGTAGTGCTACCTGTTCGATAATTTTTTCTGGGGAGAGGAGCTCTTTTTTTTCTTTTTCGATGAGGTCAGCAAGGAGCTCTTCAAGAAGAGGGATGGTGAGATCGGCCCCCTTTTTTTTCAGTAGATGCAAACGCAATGTTAGAGCATCTAGCGCCAGGTGGAGCGATTTTGGTTGTTTGCCAAACTGTTCTACTAAGTAGCCGATCACCTCTTCTTTTAATTTCAACCCAACAGCCTCACTTTTTTGCAGAGCGATTGTGTAGAGAGCTTCTTTAGAGGGAAGTTGTAGCGAGACGGCGATACCCCATTCAAAACGGCTAATTAAGCGTGGTTCGATCTCAAGGAGCTGTCCTGGAGGGACATTTCCGGTGATGATGATCTGTTTAGACATCCCATGTAGGGCATTGAATGTATGGAAAAATTCTTCTTGAGTCGCATTTTTTCTAGAAAAAAGGTGGACGTCGTCTAAAAGCAGCAGGTCGTAGTTGCGGTAGGTTTTGCGAAACAGCTGCATTGTGCCGCTGCGAATCGCTTGGATCAGATGTTCGGTAAATGTCTCGGCTTTTACAAAAAGAGAGGAGAGGCCGCGGGGGGCAAGTGTATGGGCAAGCGCTGTTAGAAGGTGGCTTTTACCAGAGCCCGACGGACCGTACAAGTAGATGGGATTATACAGAGAAGGAGGGTAATTCATTGCCACCTCAGAAAAGAGTTTGAGGGCGACAGAATTTTTATCCGGAACAAAGTTCCTGAAGCTGAAGGCCGGATCAAGCGGGTCTGAGGAGAATCTGGGTGCGGGGGGAAGGGCAGACTCCTTTTTGGGATTTTTCTTTTGAGGAACAGTTGTATTGCCCCCAGTAGCTGTTACGTGAATGCGAATAGGGTGATGGTTGTTGTTGATAAACTCTTTGAGAACAACAGGGCGCATATGCTCTTCAAACCAGAGGAGGTGCAGAGGGCTCGGCGCCTCCAAGTAGAGGTTGCACGCGTCAAAATGGATAACTTTAAAGGCTAAAAGCCATTGATCAATTGTCTTTTGTCCTAAGCGTCCCTCTTGGGACGCTATAAAATCAAACCAAGCTTTCATGGAACCTCTTGCATAATACCATTTGCTTGCTAAATTCGTTCTTTTTTCACGGATTTTTATCTTGCTCACTTGCCGACTCTTTAGAGTCGGCTTCTTCGCTCGATAAGAAACTGCTCGCAGTTTCTAAAAATCCGAGAAAAAATCTCCGAATTTTTCAAGCAAAGCTAATTACGCAATAGGTTTATTTAACAACGCGGATCACGGGATCCTTCTTGCGTGTCATCCACCACTGCTGGACGATACCAAAGAGCATCGAAAAGAGCCAGTATAGGTTTAATCCAGAGGGAAAGTGATAGAAGAGGACCGTGAAGACAATAGCCATCACATTGCCCATCATCTTCTGCTGTTTTTGAGAATCATTGAGCAGCGCCGGATCTTTCGGCAGGGTAGAGCTGAATTTCTGTTGCAGAAACATTGTCGCACCGAGCAAAAAAGGAAGGAGATGAAAGTCTGTGCCAAAAAATGGGATTGGGTAGGCCCAGCTAAAGACAACATCCGGCGCTGTTAGGTTGTTGATCCATCCCGGGATAAAGCTGACACCCCGCAGTTCAAAAGAGGACTTAAGAAGGTCAAACATTCCAATGAGGAACGGCATCTGGATGAGCATAGGGAAGCAGCCAGAGAGGGGATTGACTCCCTTTTCTCGATACAAAGCGATGACCTCTTGCTGTGCCCGCTTCGGATCTTTTTTATGCTTTTCTTGGATCTGGGCCACATGAGGGGCAATTGTCTGCATCCGGCTGGTTGACTTAATCGACCAGGCGTTGAGAGGATAGAGCATCAGACGAAGGGCTGCTGTCAGTAAGATGATCGAAAATCCCCAAGAATGAGTGAGGAAGTAGAAAAACTTCATTAACAGAAAGAGAAATCGAGCAAAAGGTTCTGAGATGAAGGAGAACCAGCCATGAAAGGTCTGGGTGAGTAGATATTGGGGATTATTGCCTTCTTGTAAATATGTCTTATCGACTGTTTTTAAAATTTCCGTATCAAAAGGACCTGCAAACAGGCGCAGATGGACGCTTTCTTGCGCAACCGGTAGATACATCTCGTAACCTGGATATTTTTCCGTCGGATATAAGTCATATTTCTGATCAATCAGCGAAAGACGCGTCGGTGCGCTTGCTCCCGGTACCATGCGGGTTGAAAAACCAGATTCAATTTTTGAAAGAGGATCGATAATAAGTCCAAAAAAGCCGTTGGAGTTGCAGATCCAGTCAGGTGTAACATCTCGGACCAGGGTCTCATGTTTTGGTAAATCCAGATCTTTAACATAAGCTTTTTGATTCTGAGTCACCCGATATTTCAAGGTTGGTGAGGCGCTTCCTGAAATTAACTCAACTTCTGGCACCCCAGATGTTAATATCAGATCCTTTTTATTCCCCTCTATCTGAATCTCCATGTCAAAGATATATGGGGTGGCTTGCGGATCTTTAGGCAGAGAAAAGATCTTATTGATACGCCCCTCTTTTCCCGTATACTCAAACTCAATCAGATTTTTTTCTAGGCGTTTGACAATATATTGATCAAGAGCCTCTGGTGCATCTTCTGAGGCGATATTAAGCGCATAGTGGCGCACCTCTTTTTTCTTATCACCTACAATTTTTCTGCGCAGCAGGGGATAGTAGCCGCCCACTTTAGGCTCTTTAGCTCCGGAGGCTGTTTGATACTTGGTAAGAGGAAAGAGCTCGTTTTTTGGGCTCTGTTTTTCTAAAAGCGTGTCAGATTCAATAGACCTGACAACGCTATGGGGGTTTTCTTTAGAGAGAAAAGGGAGGTTGATTTCAGATATCGCTCCTCCAAAATTGGAAAAGACAAGCTGTTGATACTCATTTTCAAGGACATAAAATTGCTCTTCAGTTGCAGGTTGGCTGAGCACTTCTTTTTTTTGAGGCGCTTGTTGTGAGATTGTTTCAGCTTGTGCACTCTTTTCTGGAGTCTTTTGGTTGAAAAAGTATTGCACCCCAAAAAGGGAGAGTGAGAGAGCTGCGATAAAAATAAGAGAACGCTTGTC
>JABDDH010000051.1 GCA_013287705.1 Chlamydiota bacterium
AGTGAAAAGCCTGTAAACGTTTCTAAGGGACGTGAATTTTCTTTCGTTTGCAAAAATGGATCCATCCAATCTATTAAAGAGGAGACACTCCGCCATAAACTTGAATATGCCGCGCGCAATCTCGAGCAGATCTCTGTGGAGGAACTTTTAGAGCATACCATCAGCCATTTTTACGAGGGAATGAAACAGAGCGACATCGACCTCTCTCTCATTATGGCAGCACGCGCAAAAATCGAACTAGAACCAGACTACTCTACTGTTGCAGCCAGACTCCTTCTAGATCAGCTCTATTGCGAAACAATGGGGATCTCAACCAGAGCACCGGATCTTAAGGTTCAGCATCAAGCCTATATGAAAAAAGCATTAAAAGAGGCCGTCGTTCACCAAAGAGTGCATCCAGTACTTTTAGACTATGATTTAGATCGCCTCTCAGGGGCTCTTTGTCTGGATCGCGATGATCAATTCTCTTACCTCGGGCTCCAAACTCTCTATGACCGTTACTTCATTCACCATGAAGAGAGACGACTTGAGACACCACAAATCTTCTGGATGCGCGTTGCCATGGGTCTTGCACTCAATGAAAAAGAAAAAGATGCGCGTGCTATCGAATTTTATAACGTTCTTTCACAATTTTATTTTGTTTCCAGTACGCCAACGCTCTTTAATTCAGGAACACTTAGATCGCAACTCAGCTCCTGCTTCCTCTCAACAATTAAAGATGATCTAGGACATATCTTTAAAGTGATCTCCGATGATGCTCAACTCTCAAAGTGGGCAGGCGGAATTGGAAATGACTGGAGCTATGTCAGAGCCACCGGCGCTAAAATTCAAGGAACAAATGGCAAGTCACAAGGTGTTATCCCCTTTCTAAAAGTTGCCAATGACACGGCAGTTGCTGTCAATCAAGGCGGTAAACGCAAAGGAGCTATGTGTGCCTATTTAGAGACGTGGCACCTAGACATCGAAGACTTCCTAGAGCTTAGAAAAAATACAGGAGATGACAGACGACGCACGCATGATATGAATACAGCCAACTGGATTCCAGACCTTTTCATGAAGCGCCTTGTCAATAACGAGAGCTGGACGCTCTTTTCCCCAAGCGATGTCCCAGATCTTCACGACTTATATGGGAAGGCTTTTGAAGAGAGATACTGCGCTTATGAAAAAATGGTCACGGACGGAAAGATAAAGCTCTATAAAAAAATCGAAGCGCTCACCTTGTGGCGCAAGATGCTCAGCATGCTCTTTGAGACAGGCCATCCGTGGATCACCTTTAAGGATCCTTCAAATATTCGCTCCCCTCAAGACCATATGGGTGTCGTTCACAGCTCCAATTTGTGCACAGAAATCTTATTAAACACATCTGAAACAGAGACCGCTGTCTGCAACCTCGGATCCATTAACTTAGCATTACATACAACAAAAAAGGGAATTGATGAGAAGCGTCTCAAAGAGACCCTGCGCACAGCAATCCGCATGCTCGATAACGTCATCGATCTGAATTATTATCCGACTAAAGAGGCAAAAGAAGCGAATCTAGCGCATCGACCAATTGGTCTTGGACTGATGGGCTTCCAAGATGCGCTCTATATTCAAGAGATCAGCTACGCAAGCCATGAAGCTATCCGTTTTGCCGATACAAGTATGGAGATGATCTCCTATTACGCAATTTTGAGCTCAAGTGAGCTTGCAAAAGAGCGTGGCACCTATACAACATATAAAAATTCAAAATGGGATCGAGGTTTGCTTCCAATCGATACGGTAGCTCTTGTCGCACAAGAGCGCGGCATGCCCGTTGAAATGGATAGCAATACGACGATGGACTGGACCCCCGTTCGTGAATCGATCCAGAAATATGGGATGCGCAACAGCAACACCATGGCCATTGCACCCACGGCAACAATTGCCAATATCACTGGAGTCACCCAGTCGATTGAGCCGATGTACAAACATCTTTATGTCAAATCAAACCTCTCTGGAGAATTCACAATCCCCAATACCTACCTGGTTGCAAAACTAAAAAGTTTAGGCCTTTGGGATGCAGAGATGCTCGATGATCTAAAATATTTCGACGGGTTGATTTGCGAAATCACACGCATCCCAGAAGATGTCCGCGCACTCTATTCAACCGCATTTGAAATTGAGCCAGATTGGACCTTGCGCGCTGCAAGCAAAAGACAAAAATGGATTGACATGGGCCAATCTCTCAACCTTTACTTGGCAGAACCAAGCGGTAAAAAACTCCATGACATGTATCTCTCTGCATGGAATTTAGGCCTTAAAACAACCTACTACTGCAGGACCCTTGCTGCAACACAAATTGAAAAATCAACAACAGATGTCAATCGACGAGGCTTGCAGCCGCGTTGGATGAAAAACCAGTCTGCATCAAACAATGTTCAGGTTGAACGCACTGAGACTAAAATCAAAAAACCAATCGCATGCAGCCTAGAAGAGGGCTGTGAGAGCTGCCAATAGGAGATGATAATGAATACACATGAACGCGCCACAGCTGAGAAAAAACGGCTAATTAACTGTAGTACTGTCGATGTCAACCAACTCATGCCTCTGAAATACAAATGGGCTTGGGAACATTACCTCAATGGATGTGCAAACCATTGGATGCCAACAGAAGTTCCTATGGGCAAAGACATCGAAACGTGGAAATCAAACACACTCTCACCGGATGAAAAGCGGGTGATTATGCGCAATCTCGGCTTTTTTAGTACGGCCGAAAGTCTCGTGGGGAATAACATTGTCCTGGCAATTTTCAAACATGTGACAAACCCAGAAGCGCGGCAGTATTTGCTACGCCAATCTTTTGAAGAGGCGATTCATACCCATACCTTCCATTATATTGTTGAATCGCTCAGCCTAGATCAGGGTGAGATCTTCAATATGTATAATGAAGTCAATACGATCCATGATAAAGACGCCTTTGAAATGCGCCTGACAGAAGAGATTATGGAGCCTAATTTCTCAACTGAGACGTTTGTTGGAGCTCAAAAGTTCTTAAAAAATCTGATCGGTTTTTATATCATTATGGAAGGAATCTTCTTCTATAGTGGTTTTGTGATGATTCTATCCTTCCATCGCCAAAATAAGATGACGGGGATTGGCGAACAGTTTCAGTATATTCTGCGCGATGAGACGATCCATCTCAACTTCGGTATCGATCTGATCAACGGAATTAAAGAAGAGAATCCCGAACTCTGGACTCAAGAGTTTCAAGAAGAGATTATTGCACTCATCTCCAAAGCTGTTGAACTCGAAGTGCTCTATGCACAAGACTGCTTACCAAAAGGCATTTTGGGGCTCACAGCACCGATGTTCCGCAACTACGTCCAGTACATTACAGATAGACGCCTAGAGCGCATTGGCCTTAAGCCTCTCTATAAATCGCGCAATCCGTTCCCGTGGATGAGCGAGACAATTGACCTCGGCAAAGAGAAAAACTTCTTTGAAACCCGAGTCAATGAGTACCAATCAGCAGCCTCCCTCAGCTGGAACTAATCCTCCATCCAGAGTCGTGCCACCTTTTAGAGCGGCATGACTCTGTCTTTGAATCTGCCTGCATCGCACAACTTGTTCAAGTTGCGCTGCAACGGCTACGGCTGCGCCTGATTCAAATTCAGAGCGCCTTCTTGTCAAATTTTCTAAACAAAGCAAATTTCGAAAGAAGTCTATTTTATGTCAATCTAGAGTTGACATTGAGTCATTTTTAATATTTTCGTGTAGTTGCGGTTTCATCGTGACAGCTATTGGGGCATCATCGGCTTCAATTGTGGGGAGTAGAGCCAAAGCCCCTTCACTGCTAGGACGCGTATCGACGTATTGAAACAAAGAGGTTAGTAAAGAGGCCCAGCCGCGATGAACAATCTGTTTTTCCCATATACGATGTGGAGCACAATCTCCAGTCATGCGAAGTGGCTTAGAAGCTGTCTTGTTATACTCCTTTATAATAGCACTGTTCCTAAATAGCCTAGCAGAACCTCCAAGAGAGTTAAAAATTCGCATAAAGGTATCTACGCGACGTTGTAGTGTTTCTTCAGAACCTGAGGAATAAAAAAGATACTGTTTGGTGATTAATGCATAGATTGTACAAGCCACTGACCAGACATCACTTTGTGGACAGAGAATGCCTGTTATATCGTGTTCGGGTGCCCGGTAGAAGAGAGTTATCTTTCTTTCTTGATCCCCTAATCTATAACTTGTGCCAAACTCTGAGCTGTCAAAATCAATGATTTTGAGGTGCCCCTGACGGTTAACAACAAGATTTCTTGGTTTTATATCTAAATGCATGATTTTTTGATCATGTAAAGATTTCAGCCCTTCCAAAATTTGTCTGATAAGAGGAAGAAGTGTGCGAGATGTTTGTATGCTCTCACTATTGCAAATGTAAGCTCTTTCAAGGGTTTGCCCCCCTGCCTCTAGCACGAGCAGGTGCATTATTTCACCTATTGAAAAAGCTTCTATTGGCTTGATAATATTAGGATGCGATACTATTTTTTGTAGTATGGATACTTCATGGCAGAACCCACTGGTTTCTCTAACTACTTTAAGAACGCAATCTCCTTCTGCATCCATAGAGGAGAGATCTTTTTTCCATCTATGCACTAAATAGCAGGTGGCAGTGGATCCAGTTCCAAGAGACTTT
>JABDDH010000052.1 GCA_013287705.1 Chlamydiota bacterium
AGAGAGCCGAGACGAATTTTATCGGATTCAACTTCGGATTGAGAGCAAATCATCCGGTGCAAGAGCTGCTCTGCGCTCATTTCAAGAGAGAAGACGCCGACAGCGAGCCCGTTTTTAAAACAGATGTTTTCTGCAATGTTGAGGGCAAGAGCTGTCTTCCCCATCGCTGGACGCGCAGCTAAAATCATCAAATTAGAGTTGGAAAAGCCATTGAGCATCTTGTCCAAATCAAGGAAGTGGGTTGGAACTCCCGTGATTCCTGGGTCACCCGGGCCCTTTGTTTGGAACTCCTCTTGACGTGCCTGAAGCTCTTTGAGGTAAGGCAGGGTGGAGGTTGATTTGACTCCCGAGAGAAGTTCTTTGAGTAAAATTCCAGAACCTGGATTTGCAACTTGACTGATGCCAAAAAATTTCTGCTGTGCGGTGTCAAGTGTTGCTAAGACATCTTCAGGATCTTTAAGAGCCTCTTTTTCAACTTCTTGAGCAGCTAAGATCATGCGACGCAAGATCGATTTGCTGCGGACAAGATCGACATACTCTTCGGTATAAGCAGAGGTCCCTGCATATTGAGCAAGAGTTGTCACATAAGGCACACCGCCAACGCTAGAGAGTTTGTCTTGTCGTTTGAGCTCTTCACAGATGAGGTGAACGTCAGCTGGTTTGTCTTGTTTATAAGCGCCTTTAAGGGCAGAGAAGACGATCTTATGTTCGGTAAAGTAGAAGTCGGAATCGTCAAGACCATCTGCTGCAATATTCAGGCTGTTGATGCTTGTCAACATGCAGCCGAGAACCATCATCTCCGATTCTTTGGAGTGAGGAGGGGTGATCGCCTTATGTGATTCTCCGGACATGGGTTCGGCTACTCTTAAAAAAATTTCGGAAAGAGTGGGATTTGAACCCACGGTACCCAGAGGGTACGCGTCCTTAGCAGGGACGTGCCTTCGGCCACTCAGCCATCTTTCCACGACGTTAGAGTGTAAATCTTACCTCTTCACCCTTTTTGCAGCAAGAAAGTTATCGTATTGATCACATGATCTGGATTTAAAAGTTATTTTTAAGGGCGCGTTCTAGTCGACGAAGTGGTTTTGCGAGATAGGACGGCCGTTGAGGGCGTTCCAGTGGGTGGTGTGGATCGAGCCGTCGGGGTTTTGGACGGGGATACTATGGACGGGGAGGTAGACGTCAGAGGTTTTGCGGATGGCAAAGTCGCTGCCAAAAGCTGCTTTCGCAATTTTTTGGATTTGCGTGAGAGAGAAGCGTCTAGGGGAGCGGATAGCGTTTTTGCACGGTTTTGTGACAAGCCAATCGTCGAGTTTGGTCTCTGGAATTGTTTTGAGGCGTGGCGATTCGAGGTGAAGGCGATACCGGTTTCCTGACTGGACAATCAGCCCTTTTTTGCGGCAGCTGTCAATCCAGCTATCGAGAATTTCGTTTTCTACATGGAGCGCTTTAGAGAGACCATCGCGATCGATAGAGCCCCCCTTTTTTGCCAAAATGTTCAGGATTTTAAATTCGTGTCGCTGTGTGTCGGCGTGGATGCAGTCGCCAAAGCCATGGGTCTTTTCCCACGATTTTGTGTCGATAACGATCTCTCCGTCTGCCAAGTCCCAGAGGATCACCCCTTCATTTGTCTTTTCATCAGACAAGATATACTTTACTTCAAGAAGGAGATACGGATAGAAGTTGAGAACCGGTTCTAGATATTGATACCGATGGTCTTTGAGCAGCTCTTTGCGGTGAGATTCCATGATTTGAGTGGCACTGTAGCGCACTTCAAGGGTGTTGAATGTCGAGTTATTGTGAATCATCTCTTCGACTTTTTGAACGACATGGAGGTCTGGAACCGAATCATGCATCCAGAAATAACCGTAAATGGCAGCTGCAACCGTACAGATGGTAAATAAAAAATACATAACTTTAGCTCGACTTTGTAACTTTTGGGGGCCGAAGGCCTCGAGATATTTGTTCTTGGCACGGTTTTTTTCTAAGGAAGGGGTTTTTAACCTCTTCCTTAGAAAATAAACAGCTGAGTTTGGCCATAGGCCAAACGGCCAAGAGCAAATAGACGAGGCAGGCGGTCCCCAAAAGTTGCAAGGTCGAGTTTAGGATATCAAAATCATTCATTTAAAAAAATAGTCGATCCATCTAGTCTATGGAGAGAGGAAAAAAGATGTTATTTAAAGATCGTTTAGAAGCCGGTAAACTCCTTGCTCAAAAGTTGCTCATGTATAAAGGAGCGGATGATCTTCTGATTTTAGGGATTGCTCGCGGAGGCGTTCTTGTCGCAGCAGAAGTGGCACAAGAGCTCGGCGCGGTTTTTAGCACAATCGTTGTACGCAAAGTCGGCGCGCCGAGCAATGAAGAGCTTGCTCTTGGAGCTGTGAGCGAGTCAGGGGAGGGGGTTTTCAATGAAAATCTCATTGCGATTTTTGAAGTGACGAAAGAGTATTTGGCCAAAGAGGTGCACAAGGAAAAGTTGATCGCACAGCAGCGAGCCTCCCTTTATCGCACAAGTGTGCCGCTTGCAGATACCCGGCACAAAAAGATCATCTTGATCGATGACGGTATTGCAACGGGAGCAAGTGTCTTAGCTGCGATTAAAACGATACGTGCACGGGGTGTTGGAAAATTAATTTTGGCAGTTCCAGTGGCCTCAGAAGAGACGCTTTCTCAATTAGCAAAAGAGGTAGATGAGGTCGTTTGTCTCACCTCTCCTCTTTTTTTTGATGCGATTGGAAGCTTCTATCGCCACTTTGATCCTGTTGAAGATGAAGAGATTGTGCGCTTAATTGCCACACAAAAGATATGACCCCGCTTTGTGCTGCTCTCTTTTTTTTGAAAGAAGCGTTTGATGTGCGGCGCCTTTATTACCCAAACAGCTCTTTTGCCTCTTGCGATAGGGCTCTTTTAAAAGGGGCAAATCCATACCGAGTTTGTCGTAAATTTCTAGAGAGTCAAGGCGCTACACATGTCCATCTATATGGGGAGACGCCTTTAACGACATGGGCAAAAATTGCGCAAGAGGCTGAAATTTGCCCAGAAGATTTTTTTGTTGATTTAGGCTGCGGACGTGGGCGTGGCGTTTTTTTTATGGCACATCAGACGGGCTGCAGAGCGCATGGGATTGATTCTATTTTAGAATTTGTTGAGAAAGGAAATGCTATTGCAGAAAAATTTCCACGCGTGACCTTTAGTTGTGAGGATCTATTTTTTGCACAATTGCACTCCGCCACGGTGATCTATTTGTATGGGACCTGTCTTACGGATGAAGAGGTCGAGCGATTAAGTGCTCTTTTGGGCAGATTAAAAAAAGGAACGCGCATCATTAGCATTAGTGAACCGCTGCCTGGCAATTTTTCTTTAAAAAAAGAGTTTTCTGTCACATTTCCTTGGGGAAGAACCTCTGCCTACCTTCAGATAGTTGCTTCTTATTTGCCCTGACGGCTCATATTAAGCACGCTGACACTGTTGCTTTTAGAGTTGATGAAATAGATCTCATTGCCATTTGGCGTAATCGCTAAATTTTTAGGCCTCTCTCCTGGAGATAGGTCGACTTGACGGACGGATTTTGTTGCTGTGTTGATGATGCTTGCGCTATTGCTATCTGTATGTGCTACATAAACATTTATTCCTTCGGGATCAATTTCAATTGCTAAAGGTCCTCTAGCCTCTGGAGTTCCAGTGGTGAGATTAATCTGGCGAACTGACCCATTTTGCGTATTGTAGACACTAACGGTATTGCTTTTTCTATTTGCAATATAGAGTTCGATGTTATCTGGTGCTAAGGTAAGAGCTTCAGGACTGTCCGCTGGTAACTGGTTTGTTTTTAGATTGACTTGAGTGACGGCTTTAGTGCCTGTGTTGATGATGCTTAAGCTACTGCTATCTCGATTTGCTATGTAGACTCTGCGTCCATCATTGCTGATAACAAGCGCCACTGGGCTTTGTGCAGGCACAGTTCCTGTTGACAGGTTGACGTGTCTGATTTTTTTTGTCAGACAGTCCATAACAGTTACCCGATTATGTGCGCTATCTGTTATGTAAACCTCGCTTCCAAACGGAGTCACTGCTACGGCATTTATTATCTTTTCAGAAGAAGCCCCTGTTTCAAGATCGACCTGCTGGACATTTTTGGTTGGGACTGCAATAACGCTCACACTTCCGCTTTTACTGTTGACGACATAAACTTCATTTCCATTAGGATTTACTGCAAGGCAGCTTGGAGCTTCTCCAGGAACCGATCCGGTTGCTAGATTGATTTGGAGTATTGCCTTTGAAGCTGTTGTGATCACGCTGACACTATTGCTTCCGGAATTGGCGACATAGATCTCTGCCCCGTCAGGACTGATTGCAAGAGCTTGCGGCCCGAAAGCAACGGGGTTTCCAATTTTCAGATCGATCTGAAAAACATCTTTAGAAGCTGTGTCAACAACGCTTACCGTATTGCTGTTGTTATTTGCAATAAAGACCTCTTTGCCATCTGGGCTCATCACAAGAGCTTGGGGATTGTTTGCTGCGGGAGTTGGGCGCGTGAGGTCGATTTGGGTTACAGAGAGAGCTGAGAGTA
>JABDDH010000053.1:0-338 GCA_013287705.1 Chlamydiota bacterium
TTGAAAGATAAAGCGGTTAATGGAGCGGATTTTTTCTTCAGCAGAGGCGTTAGGGGATAAGCGTGCCACAATTTGAAGGGCCATCAGATCAAGGCTTGCTTCATGCTGGCGGATCATACGTTTGCTATCCGGCTCTTTTTCGCATTGATGTAGAAGGAGTGCACGAGCAAGGTCAATCTGATCGGTTGTGAGTTGATTGAGCTCTTCTATGCTCCAGATGGACGATCCTTTAAGTTTACGGTTCGCAAGATTTGAGGCGATCGATTCTAGAACCTTCAACTCTCCATCCTGTAAAGAGACTGGAGGAGCTGTTGTCTCTTTAGTAATGAGAGAGATCA
>JABDDH010000053.1:348-4408 GCA_013287705.1 Chlamydiota bacterium
GGGATGTCAATGTTTGGCAAGATAAGGGGTAGGGGCCGTAGCTCTTTTTCTTGTATGTGGAGCAGCTCCCAGGCTCTGGCTAACGCCTCTTTTCCAGACTCTGTTTCAGAATACAATTCATAGAAGGCGAGATATTGTGAAATAGAGAGGGGATCTAAGCTGTTGTAGAGGGTGGCGAGGGTGCGTGGGTCTTCTTCTGCTCTACAGAATGAAAAAAAGAAAAGGCTAAGGAATAATATCTTGTAGCGCACTTTTGAGTCCTTCATGTTGGACAATCTCTTCTACAGAGGGGCGAAAGCGGTAGGTCCAATTTTTGTCCAAAATCACGCCTGGTACATTAATTTGCTCATCTTCTGGATTTTCTGCTACAAGTTCTGGAAAAAGGGCCAGGTATTCTTGAAGAAGGTTGATCGAAAAAAGACTTGCTGTTCGATGGCTCTCTTTTAGGATCTGTTTTTGCATGGCAAAAGAGAGAGCATCTTGCATCTCCCAGTGTTCAAAAGCTGCAAAGTCTAGTGCCTCTTCTTTATAGGTCTGCCACCAGAGTGTAAGCGTTGGAGAGTCATGTGTTGAGACACACGTCATACTAATTGGTTCATAAAATTTATACGGAATAAAACTCTTATCCTCATCCCAGAGCCTCTCCCAGCGGATCACTTTTGTTCCTGGAATTCCGAGCTCCTTGATACATTGTCGCACAAATTGAGGCACAGATCCCAGATCTTCTGCAATAGGTAAGAGATTAGGTGCAAGCTTAAGTAACATGAGGAGCCGCTTTTTCCCTTCAGGAAGCCACCTTTTCTCTTCTTGTGGTACAAAAGAGCCCTCAAGAGCTTTTTTCCCGAGAGGAATACCCCAAATACGGAAAAACCCGACGAGATGGTCAATGCGGTAGATGTCGTAAAATTGAGAGGCATAAGCGAGTCTCTCTTTCCACCATTGTCCACCATTGGCCTCCATGACATCCCAATTAAATAAAGGGAACCCCCAATACTGGCCCTCTGTATTGTACTGATCTGGAGGGGCGCCAGCAGCTTGGGAGAGGTCAAATAGGTGCGGCTCGTGCCAGACATCGGCACTATCTGCGGAGATGAGGATTGGAATATCGCCTTTGAGAAGAATAGAGTGAGAGTGGGCATAGTCGTGAATGGATTTGAGTTGCATGTAGCAGAGGTATTGTAAACAAGAGTAGAACTGTACCTCTTTTAAGTGTGTCTTGATGAATGCATTTCGTTCTTTTTCGGAGGGAGCGCGTAACTCTTCTGGCCAATGTTGCCATGCCATCTGCTCTGATCGATTTTTAAAGATCTTAAAGAGGGAGTATGGCAAGAGCCACGGGTGCGTCGCCTCGAACTTCTTGTAGTTTTCAGAATCTAGGATCTTTTTTCCGACAAGCTCATAGTAGCTATGGAGAAAGTGGTACTTGTAGCTTGAAACTTCGAGGTATGAGACTCTTTTTGTTTGATTCAGTGGGATAAAGTCGACAAGTTTTTCTTGCAATACAGGTAGTTGATCAAGGTAGGGAAGTGCGTGGAGTGAGAGGTAGATTGGGTGTAGAGCGCAAGAGGAGAGCGCGTTATAGGGGCTAGGATCATGGCCTGAATCATTGAGGGGTAAGAGTTGAATGATTGTGAAGCGCTGTTTCTGCGCCCAATCAATGATTGGATATAGATCTAAAAATTCTCCAATTCCAGAGCTCTTTTCTGTTCGCAATGCTGAGAGAATGAGGTTAATACCGTAGCGTCTCTGGAAGTCTATTTTTTTCCAGGCAGGGGCTGCAGTTGAGTGAAGAAGTAGATTTTTTAAATGTTGCATTCTACCTTATTCCAAACATCGGTCTATCGGAACGCTCTGGGCGCACATCTTGGGCAACAAGATGAAGTGAGCCGCTCTGAATACTCGAATACCATAAATTGGCCTTTTCAATCAGTTCTAAGAGGATTTTTGAGAGGTGACTAGAAGTTAGTCCCTCGTAGGGAACCAGATGGGATAAGATGAGTTCATTTGAGCGCTTGACATAGCTAAAGGCTCCTTGATTGGGAAAAAGGCTGTTTGTTTTGAGGGCTTCTTTGAAGACATTTTCGCGAAACTTACCTGGCACAATTTCGCCTAAAAAGGCACCTAGAAGCAGCTCCTCTTTTTCAGGGTAGTTTTGAATCTGGACCTTCAGGATTCTTTTATAGACAAGTAAGCAGGCGCCGTTTTTATCGACGTTCAGTGGGGTTCCAAGTTCTTCTCCTAGTTTTTGAAGGATCTCTGCAAAAAATTCAATCACTCTTCATCCTCCTCTTCATCTTCTTCTGCTCGATCTTCGAGCTCATTGAGAGACTCAATAAAGCTTTTAAGGATATCTTGGCGGTGCTGTTCCGATCTAAAGAGTTTGGGAGCGACATTGCGCACCGCATCACGCAGTTGCATATAGACAGGGATTGCTCCTTCATAATCATCCTCTAATTCGAAGAGGGCTGCCATCAAGAGTGCTTTATCAGCTGATGGGTAGCGCTCTTGTAGAAATTTCATAAAGGCGCGCGCAAGCGATTCAAAATTTAAGCCGCCAGGGAGCCTCGCTCCTCTGCGGATGAAGTTGCTTTGGAGAAGGTACATCCGCAACCTGAAGAAGCGGTAGACCCCAAGAATTGCTTGCAGGCTGCGCACTTCAGTGAGGAGCCTGTAGAGTTCTGCGCGTGCAATAGACGGCCCTTGAGCCTTTAGATCGCTGCCAAGGGAGTGGAGTAGAAAATCAACGATGGGTTTCATCTGATCAAAGGTGTACTTGCCCGATAGCTCTTCAAAGAGTGTGTTGACCTCGCGCGGATTGCCCGTCACATCGCGATACAGATCGCGTAAGGTTTGAGGACCTCCCACCCCTTCTTTAGAAAAGGCGGCAGTTTGTGCTTGGATATTGCGCCCGGATTTAATCTCTCTTGCATACCGCTCTGCAAGATCTTGTTTTGCAAGCCTGACCTGTTCAGCAAGTTCTCCTTCAGTTGTGCGGAGTAAAAAGTCAAGCGCTTCATCGGCAAGGGCAGGATCGGGATAAGACTCGAGGACTTTTCTTAGGATATCTTCTTTTGTATCTCCAGCTTTTAGTTGGGAGCGCAGGGAGATGAGGGTCTTTGCCTCGAGCTCTTTATTTTTTTTCTGAAATTCTTCGGAGAGGGCTTGGAGTTCCTCTATTCTTAGATGTTGCTCATCGCTGCTTTCAGATTTCCCAGCCTCTTTTCTAATCCGGGTCTCAAGGCTCTCTGATTTGCGCCCCATGACAAAGGGGTTGAAAATATCTGGTTCAGAATTGTCTTCAAAGACGATCTCACTTGGATCTTGAATGAGATCTTTAACTGCAGCTTTAAGGATCTGCTCTTGTTGATGAGCCAGCATAAGCGCCTCGGCTCTGATATGCTCGCCCCCAGAAGACACGGTCCCTCCTCAGTTCAACGTCCCATGGATTGCATATATATTTTTTTATGTTAGTTGTATACGTCCTAATGGTTGAATGCGGATTTCGGGGACGATTTCTTGGTAAGAGAGTACGGGTGTATCGGGGAATTCTCCTTCAATAAGTTTACGGACAAAGCGTCTGACATCCATTGTTGTGAGCAGTACTGGGGGGGTTCCACCAACTGGCGTTGGAGCAATCGTTGTGCGCAGCGCTTGTAAAATCACCTGGACAGAGTCGGGATCTAACGCGAGGTAGGAGCCAGCAGAGGTCTGCTTAATCGCTCCGCGAACCATGTCTTCAATTTCCGGATCGAGAAGGTAGACAGAGAGGATTGATTGTCCCTGGGAGTATTTGTAACTGATATATCTGCGCAAGGAAGATCTAACATATTCGGTAAGAAGAACGGTATCTTTTTCTGTTTGGCCCCACTCACTGAGTGCTTCCATAATGGTTCTGAGATCTTTGATGGAGACTTGCTCTTGGACAAGACGTTTAAAAATTTCAGTCAGTTTTTGTAGCGGGATGAGGCGCGTCACCTCTTTGATGAGATCGGGATACGACTTTTCGACAAATTCAATAATTGCCCGGACCTCTTGGATCCCGATAAATTCGCTTGCATGC
>JABDDH010000054.1:0-3769 GCA_013287705.1 Chlamydiota bacterium
TTCATAGCGTCCCCTTTAGTTTCTTTTTTTAAAGAGTTAGCCATGCAGTTTATTGTCCTCAATCGTCACTTTGCGCAGTTTAGTGGTCATCCAAAGGCCCGCGAGTATAACGAGTAATTGGTTTTGCTCCAAGATTTTTTCTGCAAGTGCTTAATTTTGAGTGAGTAGAAGAAGTGACGGTAGCCGGACTTGAACCAGCGACCTGCGGGTTATGATTCCGCCGCTCTAACCAGCTGAGCTATACCGCCGAACAAAGAAAAATAGCGGGGGAAGGATTCGAACCTCCGGCCTTTGGGTTATGAGCCCAACGAGCTAACCACTGCTCCACCCCGCGATAAGGAATACAAGAGACTACAATAGTCTCGATTTAAACACCAATTCTATTTTTTTCAGGGACCATTTTTCTAACATGTACAAGTGTTCGTTCTGTTGCACCGCGCATCTGTTCGATGAGGTCGGCACCTCTATCCGTTAATTCTTGTCGTTTTCTTGGATCTACTAAAAGTTCTGTGACAAGTGCTGGCAACTGTTCAATGGAGACAGAATATCCAGCTTGCGCCTCAAGGATTCTCGCTGCAAATTCTGTCTGATTTTCCGTATAGGGGCCAAAAATAACAGGACTTCCTAAAAACAGCGGCTCGAGCAAATTGTGGCCACCGATGCCGGGAATAAAACTGCCACAGACAAGTGAGAAATGAGAGAGCTGATAACAGATGCCAAGAGTTCCCATCGCATCAATAAGGATCACGTTAGCGGCTTCTTCTGTCTCTTTCGAAAAGAGAAGGAAAGGAATTTTTTCGGCAGTCAGCAGATCTGCGACAACGGGAAATCGCTCAGGATGACGCGGAGCGAGGAGGATTTTTAAATTCGGAATCTGGAGCCCTCTGAGAGCTTTTAGGAGCAATTTTTCTTCTGGATCATGTGTCGATGCAAGAAGGATCACAAAATCACCTGCACGCAACATTTTTTGAAGCTTTTCTGGGTCTTTTTTTGCAAACTCTATATCGCATTTGAGGTTGCCTGTAATACTCAAACGTTGCGGGGAAATTCCCAATTGTTCAAAACGACTTCGATACTCCTCATTCTGCACACAAAGATAATCAAACATCCCAAAAAAACGACGTGCAAGAAAAGGGACCTTCATCCATCTACAAAAAGAGCGCTCGGACATCTTCCCATTCACGAGTAAAACCTTTCCCCCTCTTTTACGCGTATAGTGGATCAGATTGTACCAAAAGTCTGTCTCTACAAAAATCAAAAGATCTGGGTGCAAATCACGCACAAGCTTTCGCATAATCCATGCGGCATCCAGCGGCAAATAAAAAATAAGGTCAGCGCCTTTTAAACTCTTTTGCGCTTCTTGCTGGCCAGTCTCCGTTGCATTAGAGATAACGATATACGCATCAGGATTTTCAAGACGCAACTTCTGATATAAAGGAGCAATAGCCTTTGTCTCCCCTAAAGAAACAGCGTGGATCCAGATCACACGCGCCCCCTCTTCTGCTTTAAGGTTAAAAAACCCACAGCGGTGTAATAGGGTATTTCGATAGCGCCCCAAACGGATCCGGCGTGCGATTAGAAAAAAAGTTCCAAAAAGAAATACAAGTATGCTATACACTTTCTAACACAATATTAATGAGTTTATTTGGAACATAAATCACTTTGGAGATATTTCCTGTGATATGTTTTACAATTTGCGGTTGCCCCTGAATGAATGCAAGCAGATCCTTCTCATCTTGATCTTTTGGTAGCTCCCATCTGCCACGGAGTTTCCCATTCACTTGAACAACATAGGTCACGGTTGCATCAATCAGATAGAGTGGATCAAACTGCGGAAAAGGGACAAAAGAGAGAAGACGATCATCGCCAAAACGTTCCCAAGCCTCTTCTGCAAGGTGCGGCGCAAAAGGCATGAGGAGTTGCGTTAAAATCTTCAAAACGCTCCGTGGATATTTTTGAAGCGGAATAAAATCATTCATAAATTCCATCATCTTGGCAATGGCTGTATTAAACTGCATCGCCTCAATATCACGCTCAACCCCAGCAATTAAGCGATGGATCAGCCGTAACGCCTCCAGGCTCTCTTCCTCTGTCACTTTATCAGAATGGATCAGATCGTAGAAGCGATTCAAAAACCTGCGACAGCCACTCACCGCATCCGTATTCCAGAGCTTCTCTTTCTCAAAGGGCCCCATAAACATCTCATATAAGCGCAACGCATCAGCACCAAACTCTTCAATCATCTCATCTGGACTCACTCCATTGAGTTTGGATTTGCCCATCTTATCAATGTTTGAAATCAATTCAATATCGGTTCCGATCTGAACATATCTCCCCTCTTCTTCACGCACCTCTTCTGGAGAGACATATCCACCACCCGGTAGTTTATAGGAACGAGCCACAACGAGCCCTTGATTTTTCAACGTTTGAAACGGCTCTTTTGTGCTCACAAGACCGCAATCATAGAGCACTTTATGCCAAAATCGCGCATAGAGAAGATGAAGAACGGCATGTTCAACACCGCCGACATACAAGTCGACAGGCAACCAATACTTCTCTTTTTCAGGGCTCCAAGCAGCTTCTGTGTTATGCGGATCACAAAAACGGAGGTAATACCAGCAAGAGCCCGCCCATTGAGGCATTGTATTGGTCTCTCGAAAGACGAGGCGCCCCGTCTTTTGATCAATCACTTCAACCCAATTTTTCACCTTCGCAAGAGGACTCTCCCCCGTTGCTGATGGCTTGAAATCAACAAGCTCTGGGGGACAAAGAGGCAACTCCATCAGATCTAAAACTCTTTTCGTTCCATCTTCGAAGTGGAGAATAGGAAATGGTTCTCCCCAGTAGCGCTGACGTGAAAAAAGCCAATCTCGCAGCTTATACTGCACCTTCCCCTCGCCCTTATGGTGCTCTTCTAACCAGGCGATCATCTTTTTTTTCGCAGCACAAGAAGTCAGACCATTTAAAAATCCACTCTTAACGAGCGTCCCATCCCCTGTCCAACACTCTCCATCTGTCGCCTCATCTGGTACAATAACCGTCACAATTGGCAAAGAAAATTTAGTCGCAAAGTTAAAGTCGCGCTCATCGTGTGCGGGAACTCCCATTACAGCACCTGTTCCGTAATGAATCAGGACATAGTCGGCAATCCAAATGGGGATGCGCTCGCCTGTTACAGGATGCAGTGCATAACCACCAGAAAAAACACCCGTTTTGTCCTTATTTAAATCCGTACGATCTAAATCACTACGAGCTGCCGAATAGGCTCGGTAAGCATCAACCGCTTCTTGCTGATCTGGCGTTGTAATCTCTGTAACGAGCGGATGTTCTGGCGCAATGACAAGATATGTTGCGCCAAAAAGGGTGTCTGAACGTGTTGTAAAAACAGAAACTTGCTGGCCACTCTTCTCTACAACAAAATCAATGCGAGCCCCTTCACTTCTTCCAATCCAATTAGCTTGCGTCCGTTTTAATGATTCGGGCCAATCCAGAAGATCTAGATCTTCTAAGAGTCTATCGGCATACGCTGTAATGCGGAGCATCCATTGGCGCAAAGGGCGCCTCTCTACCGGATAACCACCCTCTTTAGAACGTCCATCCTCAACCTCTTCATTAGCAAGAACGGTCCCGAGCTCCGGGCAGTAATTAACCAGCATGTCGGCCTCAAAGGCGAGACCTTTTTCATAGAGTTTAGTGAAGATCCATTGAGTCCATTTGTAATATCTCGGATCCGAGGTCGCAATTTCTCGATTCCAGTCGTAACTCAAAC
>JABDDH010000054.1:3779-4375 GCA_013287705.1 Chlamydiota bacterium
TCTGCGATAGGTGTTAATATTTACCTCTGTCGTGATAGCTGGATGGGTTCCGGTGCGGATCGCATACTGTTCTGCAGGAAGCCCAAAACTGTCCCATCCCATCGGATGGAGAACATTAAACCCTTTTTGTCTCTTGTATCTAGCTAGAATATCTGTTGCCGTATACCCCGTCACGTGACCTACATGAAGACCTGATCCTGAAGGATACGGAAACATATCGAGGACATAGTATTTGGATTTAAGAGGATCGAGTTCTGCTTGAAAAAGAGATCTCTCCTGCCAAAACTTCTGCCATTTTGGTTCAATGCGCTTGTGATCGTACTGCATATTGCTCTCGTTGTTTTGCAAAAAGCTTACAAAACAGAGGGATTGAAAGCGATTGTTTTTTTCTCCTAGATCAGTTATACTACCCTTGCAGAAAGTTCTGAATTTTAAGATTTAATTTAGAGTAAGAATTTTTAAGTATTTAACTACAAGTGGGTAATACACTTCAATGACAGACCAGACAAACGCCAGAAAAAACAAAATTACACTTAGCGACTATGATTATCAGCGGGATATCGAAAATCGACTATTCATGGCGCAATTGGACGCCT
>JABDDH010000055.1:0-1750 GCA_013287705.1 Chlamydiota bacterium
AAAGGATTTGCGCCTGATGTCTCTGAGCATGTGCTTAAACAAGGACACAAGAATCTGACGATCACGACCAATATAGTAGAGGGACGAACTGCCTCTCGGACAAGAACAATTAAAAAACACCTTAAAGGATCTACCCAATGACCCACCCATATTTTGCACGGTCAACTACTGTGTTTTTTAAATCGAAGACTTCTGCTGATGACCTCAAAAGAGTCTTGCCATTCGTCAAGGTAGTTCATGCTTTCAGAAGAGAAAGCCATGGAGATTCTCAATGGTTATGAGAGGAAATACTCTCGCAGCGAAGTAAAAATTATTAAAGAGTTCATAGAGAGGCTCTGTCAAATTGAATATGAAATACTCTGCGAGAGATCAAAAGCCCAAAACAGCGATCATTTACACTCGGGTGTCGACCGACGAACAAGCTGACTATGGATTTAGCTTAGCTCATCAAGAAGATCTACTACGCAAAGAATGTGCTCGAAGAGGGATTCACGTTGTTGCCCACTACAAGGATGAGGGATACAGCGCTAAAGATTTCAAACGCCCCCATTTTCAGCAGCTACTGGATTACCTTAAAAGACATAAAAAACAGATTCAGTACCTGTTTGTAACGAAATGGTGCCGGTTCTCCAGGAACATTGAAAATACCATTCTCATGAACCGTGAGCTGCTCTCTTACGGGACCCGTGTCATCACGCTGGATGATGGAGAAGAGTCAGATAATCCAGCAAATTTGTTGCTCACGATGCTGAACATGACTCTTCCGGAAATTGATAACCGCATCCGATCAAGGAACACCAAATCGGGGATTCTACGCGCGCTCAAGGAAGGCTATTATCCATACGGTTACGCTCCAGTCGGCTATTCGAAAGACCGAAGTGCTCTAAAAACTCCCTTGCTTGTTCCAGATGATAAAGCTCCACTCGTTCGTGAAGCTTTTGAAGTCTTTGCTACAGGTGCTTTTCCTATTGAAGATGTTAGAAAAGGATCCTGGAAAAATGGACTTCGATTGCAACGCAGCCAATTTGGTCAGATGTTTAGAAATCCTGTCTATGCAGGAAAGCTTTATGTACCAGAAACCACAAATGAAGAAGGATGTCTTGTGAAGGGGGTTCATGAAGCGATTGTTTCAGAGGAATTGTTCTTGAAGGTGCAAAGGATTTTGAACAAACGTACAGAGACCAATTCTTGTTTACGCACGAGAGAAAAGCTGCGCGACGAACTCCCCTTAAGAGGCCATTTAACATGCCCCGAATGCGGGAAAACATGGACGGGAAGCATTTCTTCAGGCAACGGCGGAAAATATCCTTACTACCACTGTGAAAGATCCTGTAAAGTGCGCGTCAACGCTGATTTTGCTAATGAACGTTTTCTACAATTTCTAGGCACTCTACAGCCACCTCAAGAAATTATCGATCTCCAAATGGCTATGATGGAAGCGCTATTTAAAGCAAAAGAGGGAGATCGAGATCAACAGCGATTTCTTACAGGAGAGATGGACGCAGATTCTTATAAACGGCTGAAATCGCATACCACCGAGCAAATTGATCGGCTAACGATCCAAATAAATGATCTAGAAATCGCTGATACGGCTTTCGAGAAATACGCTCGCTATGGAATGAGTCTTTTGAAGGATTTGCCCTGGTATTTTCAAGAGGCCGAACCGCAAGCTCGAAGAAAACTTCTTGGTTCGATCTTCCCCGCAAAATTGGTCTTTCAAGATGGAAATTATCGAACCAGCGCATTGAGG
>JABDDH010000055.1:1760-4212 GCA_013287705.1 Chlamydiota bacterium
AGAGAAAGGGAAAGCGAGATTTGACCCCTTCTTTTGGAAGCAGCTTATTGAGGAGGGGATTGAGATGAACAATGATGCATGATTCAAAGCGAGTTTTTGCCAATGCTATCTGGAGTTCTTCATAGGAGAAAAAATCAGACCACCAAGGAGCTGCAACCACAAGAAACGTAGGTTTTTCTAAAAAGACGGCGCATAGAGTATAATACTCGGCTAAAGAAATTGGACATTCCCAGTCGATGATCTCAAAAAAATCTTCCTTAAGATGACCAATGTTTTCTAAAGAAGTATTCAAGTGGCGTAATCTCTGAATGACAGAGACCCACAATGCCTCGACCAAGTTAAATTTCCTCCAGCCATCCATCGATTCTCTTTCACATTCAATAAGTCCTTTTGAGTCCCAATGGCTAAGCACACGGTAAAAGCGCCAGTCTTTATCCATATCGTAGTAAGCTGTTCTCGTTCTAAAAAGCGATAATAAATCCTGGATCTTTTCAGACTGACAGATATAGTAAACATGGCTCAAAAAAACATCCCCTCGGTCAGGAATGTTTGCCTTTTCCTCATCTAGACCTACGAAAGTCCTTCTTCGCAGCATGAACTTCTCCTAAAAATATAGATCTTACATGTATGTAATATTTGTGTAAAAGAAAATTGGAATCAAGATAGGTGTCTTCGATTATCCGGCAGAAGAATTACAACTTGGTCGCCGAATTGTGAAAGGTCTGGCAAAGGAGCCTCAGGATCGTAAATGATAACTGGATCTAGAGGAGCTGATTTTTCTTTCAGAGTTTCTTCAAGCTTTTTCAACCTCTTTTTACTGGAGGCTTTCATGAGTTTGCCGTTCTTCTAATTTCTTAAGCCGTTCCTCAAAGTCATTCATCTCTATTACTTTTGCTTGTCTTTCGATGATTCTGGTTAGACAATCTCCTTCTGTAGAGGAAAGCTCTCCACGAGATACAGCTTGAGCTACTCTATGAATTGCCTCTAAAATATCTGAGCCGGTTTTCACGGGAGGTAAGTTGATGAATATCGGGGCTTCTTTTTTAGGTGGAAGAATGCGATCCAGCACAAGCTTAATTGCTTGAATGTTTCCTCGCTTAGCTTCTTCTATGGCTTTGCGACAGATTCCCTCAATCTCTCCTTCAAATAGAGCTTCTGCTGCGATGGTCGCTTTATTCCTGGTTCCTCTTGGTCTGCCAAGAGGGTTCCCCGAATGCCCCTTTCTAAACTTCCCCTGTTTTTTCTCTGTTTTATCAGGCATATCTATGGCAATGGCGGGAGAACCTGTCTCGCATTGGTTTGTCGAGCGGTCGATGATACTCTGCGTGTAGAATCGTAGCTTTTTCCCAGAACGTTCGCTCGATCTCTAGAGCGATGACTTCACATTGCCAATCGAGAAAGGCTGTGGGGAAAACCTCGGCAATCCACGGTCGTATCGGATAGCGTCCAGTCGGTTTCTGATCAGTTAGAGAGCCGAACTCGAGTTTTACAGAACGCTTGATGTAAGCAAGCCCTGTTGGCAGCGATGATGGATAGTGAAAAAGAATTACTGGCGATTTGGTCTGAGGGTCTTTTAAAAACTCGAATCTTGACTGAGTAACCAACACACGAAGAAATCTTTCTCCATGATTACTGGGGATATGTTTCTTTGAATGGCAGCTTGTTCAATATACAGGCGTCGTTCGTGAGAAGGCAGTTTTAAAAAATCCAGTTGCACTTCAAGTCTCCTCGGCTAATTTCTTAAAAATAGAATGCATCCATTCCGGCGCAAATCGAATATCCTTGAGCAGTTCTTTGCGTGCATTTAGTGGTATAGCCCTTTTTAAATGCTCAATTCGTGCTGCGGTGACATTTTCTTTGCCTAATTCACGGAACGCTTGCACTAAAAGACCGCTGAGTCGTCCTGCCATCGCCATATTTTTAGGCGTTGTTCTTCGCAGTTGAATGGTTGTCGTGCCGATTTTTACCGTTCGGCTTGGCCCGTCTGTCAGAAATACAACTTTAGCAGGAACTTGCTCGGATAGTCCTAGGATATTTGCTGCATAAGCGCCGGTTGGTTGAATACGGGTACAATCTCTGCCAACCAAGGCTTCTGCTATTTTTTCTGGAGACGGTTGAAGTTTTCCAAGCTTAGGGTGTTCTTTGGGAAAATCATATATTCCCCTTGCAATGCGCCGAATGATTCCTTTTCGAACGAGTCGGTGAAGAACAATGTCGACGGCTTGCCGACTCCCAAAGCCTAAAAAGTCTGTTGGAACAAATACAGCACCATATCCAATGGCAGTTATTGCATTAAGTATTTGATGGTCAATACTATTGTGTTTTTTTCTTTTGCTCTTCATGTAAGAAATATTGGCATGTTTTTCTTACAAATGCAAGCGGCGTCTTCGATTTTTTTTGCTAATATAAAACGATGAATCTGTAATATACTTATAATCAGCCAGTTAATGAT
>JABDDH010000056.1 GCA_013287705.1 Chlamydiota bacterium
TGAAAATGTCAGCTCAAAAACATTACGCAAAGAGCTCGGAATTAAGACCCACTCCTCATTTAATCGTGCAGCTTTCAATAAAGCCTTTAACAAGGTTAAAGAATATTATATCAAACACGGATATTTCGAATCACAATTGGAATACCAAGTCATTCCCAACCCTCAGTCAGGAGAGGTTGAGATCGAGATCCTAGTCACTGAAGGCAGATCCGGCCGTATCGATGATATTCAATTTGAAGGGTTCACAAAAAAAGAGAAGAGCCTCATCTTGTCAATGATCCACACCAAGACCTACAACCTATTGTTATCTTGGTTAACCGGTGATGGAAATTATCATGAAGAGGCCCTAGAACATGACAAACTTATTATTGTCAATATGTTACAAAATCGCGGCTATGCCGATGCACATGTAACCATTGAAAACAAAGAGTCAGCCTCCGGCAGTAAGATCATTATCGTCATTCGCGCAGAACATGGCCCTAGATACCATTTTAAAGATGTCACGTTTAGTGGCAATAGCCTATTTACGGATGAGGAGATTGAATCAGCTTTTCTTATTCACCCCAATGACCTCTACTCATCCGATAGACTACGAGACACAGCTCAATCCATCAAAGAGATGTATGGAAGACGTGGATATATCGATGCGAGCGTCACCTATGAGACTTTAATCGTTGAAGATCAGGCTCTTTACAATGCCCATTTTAAAATCGATGAAGGGGATGAGTATCAGATTGGACTGATTCGTATCTTTGGAAACGTCCAGACCAAATCCAATGTGATTTTACGCGAGTCGCTACTGGTTCCTGGAGAGACATTTAACTCAGCAAAACTCAAAGCGACTCAAATGCGCCTTGAAAACATTGGCTACTTTAAAAACGTCAACGTCTATGCCGTTAAATCACAAGACGATTGTGAGGAAGATGAAAATTATCGCGATGTCTACATTGAAGTCGAAGAGACGACAACGGGTTCTTTAAACCTCTTCTTTGGATTTAGCACAGGCGATGATGTCTTCGGAGGACTTGACCTCTCAGAGAGCAACTTCAATTACAAGGGAATTGGAAAAATTGCACGCGATGGACTCTGTGCTGTACGCGGTGGTGGAGAATATGCGCGCGCGCGCTTTAGCATCGGTCCTAAGCAGCAGACTTACCTCGTCTCATGGATGACACCTTACTTTAGAGACTACCACATCAACACGCTTGGCTTAACTGTATTTACCTCTTATCCCCTGAACTCTCTCTGGTCTTTTGGCTCTAAATACCGCCTCCGCAATACACAAACGATATTCAAACACGGCATCCCAAAACCCGAACAAAAAGAGGCCGATAAAGACGGGATTATTTCTGCTGTCAGCGGCACATTCTATTATGACTCAACAGACCACCCAGTAAAACCGCATAATGGCTTTCGTTCAACAATCGAAGGTGAATTTGCAGGTCTTGGAGGCCCTTTTACTTTTGTACGCCTCGGCTACATCAACAGCTACTACACCCATCTCTGGAGAAACGGGGTGATGAAGTACCGCTTTGATTTTAAATTTCTGGTCCCTGTCTGGAAAACAGAAAATCTTTCTGACATTCCAATGGGTGAACGCTTCTTCCTCGGCGGGTTAACAACTGTTCGCGGTTATCGCGATTTTGACTTAGGGCCTCACTTTGACGATAGCGACGCTCCGATGGGAGGACTCTCATCATCCGTTATCTCACTAGAGTATAACCATCAAATCTTCCGCTTCTTAGACGGTTTTCTCTTTGCCGATGCAGGCTCCCTCTCTGGATCGACCTTTAAGATCACAAAATATATGATGAGCTGGGGTTTTGGCGCGCGTATCGATCTGATGAATCAGATGCCAGTTACAGTCGGTATGGGATTCCCTGTCAATCCTGATGGACACAGTGAAGTACGTAAGTTTTTCTTCTCAATGGGCGGACAATTTTAACTTGGAGTTTTTTTATGAAAAAATGGATCTCTTCTCTACTTTTAACCTCTTTTCTTGCAAGCGGAACGCTTGTAGCTGCGGACAATCCAACCTTTGGCATTGTCAATTTCGCAACATGCATCAGTGACTCAAAACTTGGCAAGCAAGAGCAAGCCTCTTTTGAATCTCTGCGCACGCAAACGACGGCTCTTCTAGAGCAGACAGAAAAACAGATGAATGAGATTGCAACAAAACTCAATGACCCAGAGTTTGTCGACGGTCTCTCTCCTGAAGCTGAAGAGGAATTAAAAGTTAAATTCCGCACATTAAATGATGATCTTGGAAGATATCAGAATCAGTACTACCAAGTGCTCAATCAAGCCAATATGCGCCTTGTTCAAATTTTGAGCAGCGGCATCACTGCAGCTTCTGAAAAAGTTGCAAAAGATAAAAAATTAACGATGGTGATTAACAAAGAGGCGTGCTTCTTCTACTCACCACAGCTCGACGTAACCCCTCTTGTCATCAATCAGATGAACCAGACTTTTGAAGAGAGCGCAAAAGCTCCACAGACAAAAGTTGCAAGGCAATCCAAGCCACATCGTTACAGGTGTGGCTCCTCTAGATAAAGCCTCCAGTACAGAAGTCTCTTTTCTTGCCAATCCTCTTTATAAAGAAGCCGCTCTATCCTCTCATGCGGGCCTGATCTGCACGACACCTCTCTCCCTAGAGACAAACAAAAACAATCTTCTCATTTCCGATGATCCATCTCGGACATTTCAACAGATCTTAGCCCTCTTTCTAGAAGAACAAGCCTCTGGCTTTACAGGCAAGCATCCAACAGCTGTCATTCATGAGACAGCCACGATCGATGAGACAGCAGAAATCGGTCCCTATGTCGTCATTGATAAAAATGTGCGTATTGGCAAAGGAAGCCGCATTCTCGCTTTTGTCTCAATAGGTCCAGGTGCAGAGATCGGGCAAGAGTGCCTCATCCACTCTCACGTCACCATTCGAGAGCGGTGCCGTATCGGGAACCGAGTCATTATTCAACCTGGTGCTGTCATCGGATCGTGCGGCTTTGGCTACACGACAAATGCTCTGGGCAAACACACAAAACTAGAACAGCTCGGCACCGTTTTCATTGAAGATGATGTTGAAATTGGCGCCAACACAACAATTGACCGCGCACGATTTGAGACAACCCGTATTGGAATGGGGTCTAAAGTCGACAACCTCGTCCAGATCGGCCACAACGTGATCATAGGCGAGAGCAATATCATCGTCTCGCAGTCTGGCATTGCAGGCTCTGCAAAAACAGGCAAAAATGTGGTTCTTGGCGGTCAAGCTGGTATTGTTGGCCATGTTGAAATTGGAGATCGCGTCATGATCGCATCCCGCGGCGGTGTGAGCAAATCGATGATGTCCCCTGGAAAATATGCAGGCGGTCCCGTCCTTCCCCTTGCCGACCACAATCGCCAGCAAGTGCACTTACGCAAAATCGACAGCTACGTCAAAAGACTCGAGCTGCTTGAAAAAGAGATCTCAGCGATACTGGCTAAAATGGAGCCATGATGTGGCGGACCACTTCTCATCTTGGAGCACAGGCGCTCCTTGATGAAGAGTTAACTCATCTGGTTTATTTTCAGCATCATAGTTGTAGAATAAAAGAGCGTCTCCCTTAACGGGTTTGACTTTCAGATCGATCAGAGGGAAAATTGTCTCTCCTCCATGATCTATCGTGTTGAGATACATGAGGAAAGTCGCTTGTCGATTATTCCCGTCTACTTGTTCGTCTTGCAGATAGTCGTGGTGAGGACGAAACTCTTGATCTACACCATAGCGCAAAACCTGCATCGACTCTGAATTCTCTTTGGGAATATTGGTCAGACGGCTGATCCGTTTTTCAATTCTATTGACAACAGGATCTTTTGTCGTCTCTATAAACATCCCTTCGCTTGTGCGAAATTCCGAGACCGAGACAACACCCTCATCATCGACAACCTCTGAGCGTACAAGCTTTGGTTTTGCAAGAGCCATAAGATGTGTGCACTCTTTATCCGAGAGAAAATTGTGATATAAATAGATGCGCGGAGATTCGCTCAAAACCT
>JABDDH010000057.1 GCA_013287705.1 Chlamydiota bacterium
TCCAGGACATGGAACCTCTATTGTGGAAGATCCATCCTCTTATACAATGAAGAGCTGTGCTGAGTCGATTATCGCCTTACTTAAAACCCTTAATGTGACAAAAGCTTACTTGATCGGCTATTCTATGGGTGGGCGCTTGGGGCTTTATCTCTCTCTTCACTACCCTGATTTTTTTCAGAAAAGTCTGCTTATTTCAGCCTCTCCTGGGATTTGTGACGACCAAGAGAGAGAGAGGCGACGGGAAAAAGATGGGAAAATAGCTGCGCAGTTAAGGGAAGGAGACTTTAATCAGTTTTTAGTTGACTGGTATGGCCAAGAGCTCTTTTCAAGTCTCAAGAAAGCGCCAGGGTTGCAGCAAAAAATAATAGAGGCGCGCAAAAAAAATTCCCCGCGTCATCTGGCACTCTCTTTAGAAGAGATGGGAACAGGGAGTCAAACGCCTCTCTGGGATAGGCTTGCAGATACTCCGATTCCAATTGACTTAGTTGTGGGGAGTGTTGATAAAAAATTTGTCACAATTGGAGAGGAGATGGTGCGACATAACCCCTCTATGATTCAGATGCATCAGATAGAGGAGGCAGGCCATCTTGTCCATCAAGAGAAGCCTGAAGCTTTTTCCCTACTTGTTAAGAAGCTTTGCCTCTTTTAGCGCCTGGATCCAGACGGGACGCAATTTTTCAAGTTGGTCGATCTGGTCGGTCTCTGCCATCAGAATGCTCGTTGTCTTTGAGGTTGAAAAGATGCGAATCCAGCCGCGTGCCTTTTCTTGTCCAAAATCTGTAATGGACCACTCTAAAAGGAGGGAGTCAGTTGTGCGTTCAAGGACCGTCATCGCAACTTCCGGCTTTTTGTACTTGAAGAGGATAAGTCCTTTTGTCAATTCTTTTTTAAGGCTCTCCTCATCAGAAAGATCTGTTGCATGGGTGTCGAAATAAGCAGAAAAGATCTCCGGGTTCTCTTCTATAGGTGACTTTTTTAACCCAATCGGTTTTAATTTGGGGATATAGATAATTGTTGAACTGGGGTTGAGCTCGCTTGGAGAGAATTCTTTAGCCACCGTCCAGCCGTGTTCTTTTTTGGGAAGCTGGTATTCCGTATTGCCAATTGTCGCTGCTAACAGAGGCGTGGTGATGAAAAGTGTAATGGCTTTTATAATAGAGCGCATAGTTCTCCTTTTATTTATTAGTCAATTATATCCCGTAATTAATTTACGTTCAATAATTCAATTTTAAAGGAGATGGTTTATGAAAAAATTGCTTCACATTATTGCTTCACCCAGAGAGGAAGCATCACGCACGCTCCAGGTGAGTCACGCATTTTTAAAAGAATTTCAAGAAAAGCATCCCAAGTGTGAAATTGATACGCTTGATCTTGCACGCGAACATCTTCCTGACCTTACAATGAAGGCTGTCAATGGAAAGTATATTTTGCTGAGTGGAAAGGAGCTTGAGGGAGAATTCAAAGCGGCGTGGGAGGGGATTGTGAAGCAGATCAATCGCTTTCTTGCAGCGGATATGTATGTCATAAGTACGCCGATGTGGAATTTTAGCATTCCCTACCGACTCAAACATTATATTGATCTGATCGTACAGCCTAGGTACTTATTTCGTTATACTGAGCAGGGAACGGTTGAAGGGCTTGCCAAAAATAAAAAGATGGTGATTGTCTGCAGTCGCGGGGGTGACTACAGCTCTCCACAAATGGCATCAATGGATTTTCAAGAGCCGTATTTGAAGACGATCTTTAATTTTGTTGGCATTAAAGATCTTACTTTTATCACAGCAGAACCGATGGATAAGGACAAAGCGCTGCAAAAGGAGCATTTAAAGGAGGCTCAAGAGGAGGCTACCCAACTAGCTTCCACGCTGCCATAAGAACCATCGTAAGATTTTCTGCAAGCGTGACTGTCGAGAGGGGCACATCTAATAGGGTTCCCATGCAGGGACAACGGATATTTAGCCCCTTTTTCAACGCAAAGATCACGCTAAAGCAGCCGATGCCAAAAACAACGATTGTTAGGATCCAGACGGCGAAGAGCTCAAAGGCTGCAAGGTAGGCAAGACCAAGGGCAAGTTCGATCCAAGGGTAGAGGAGCCCATAGGCGTGGATCCTTTGTGCAATGATGTCATACATGGCAAACCCAGAAGCAAACTGCCTTGGGCGCATAATTTTTAGCATGGCAAATTGGCACAAAAAAATCCCCATGAAGAGATTCATCCAGTTTCTTCCAGTTCTTGAAGAAAGGGCTGTAGCGATGAGCGCTGCAATTAGAATGAGACAGATCAGAGGCCAGTAATTTTTTTTTGACGTTTTAATAGACACTCTCCTTTTTTTATTTTCATACACAAGTTTTTATTTTGTATCTATAAGAAGAGATATGTTCTGGAATATCAGTGAAGAGGCGCTCGTACAAGAGCTCAAGGCAAGCAAGGATGGACTCTCTACAGTAGACGCTTCTGCACGCCTAAAGTTATATGGGAAAAATCAGATTCACGCATCAAAAAGTAAAGGGACATTTTATCTCTTCCTATCGCAGTTTAATAGCCCACTAATTTTTATTTTATTTGGAGCCGCCGCCCTCTCTTTTTTCCTCTATAGCCGCAGTGACTCAATTATTATCATGTTGATTCTGACGTTTAGTGGACTTCTTGGTTTTTTTCAGGAGAGGGGAGCTGTCAATGCCGTTGCAAAACTCTTAGCTCTTGTACGTGTACGGGCAGATGTACTGCGTCAAGGAGCTATAGAGAAGCTCGCAGTTGAAGAGATTGTCCCAGGAGATCGAATCCTCTTAAAGGCTGGGGATCTGGTTCCTGGAGATTGTCGCATTGTTGAATCGCACGATCTTTTTGTTAATGAGGCTCTATTAACAGGGGAGAGTGAGATGGTTGAAAAAAAGGAGGGGATTCTTAAAGAAGAGACTCCGCTCAATCAACGGAGTAATTGCCTTTTTATGGGGACCTACGTTGTAAGTGGGAAGGCAACAGCTCTTGTTGTCAAGACAGCAAAAGAGACGGAATTTGGTAAAATTTCTGAAAGCTTAAGTAAAAAACGCCAAGAGACAGCATTTGAAGTGGGGATGCGTCAATTTGGCTATATGCTCATGTGGGTGACTCTAGTTCTTATCGGGGGGATTTTTTCAGTGAATCTCTATACAGGGCAACCGCTACTCTTATCTGCTCTTTTTGCCCTCTCCCTTGCTGTCGGGTTAACACCACAACTACTTCCTGCTATTGTGAGTGTTAATTTGGCTCATGGCGCGCGGCGCATGGCGCAAAAGCATATGATTGTCAAACGCCTCTCTTCAATTGAAAATTTAGGCGCAATTCAACTGCTCTGCTGTGACAAAACAGGTACTCTGACCCAGGGTGAAATGCGTTTAGAAAAAGTTGTGGGTGTTGAGGGAAAGGAGAGTAAAAAAGCTCTTTTTTATACTTATATCAATGCCTTTTACCAATCGACCTACGACAATCCCATTGATAAGGCACTTGTTAAACAAGTCCATTGTGATGTGAGAGAGTGGAAGAAAAAAGATGAATTGCCCTACGACTTTGGACGTAAACGCCTTTCGATCCTTGTAACAGATGGGAAAGAGTCCATACTCATTACAAAAGGTGCAGTGATTCAGATCTTTTCCCTTTGTCGCCAGGTCGAGAAAGAAGATGGGAGTTTTG
>JABDDH010000058.1:0-698 GCA_013287705.1 Chlamydiota bacterium
TCGAATGGACGTCGCGCACTTCAAATCCTGCGCGTTCCCTGTTAAGACCCCCTGGCCCGAGTGATGAGAGACGGCGTTTGTGCGTGAGTTCTGCCACCGGATTTGTCTGATCCATGAATTGAGAGAGTTGTGATCTACCAAAGAAATCTTTTAGAACGCCAACCAGACCTTTTGCTGAGATCACTTTTCCTGGAGTCAGTGTGTCTGTTGCAAAGTCAAATAGGTTCATTCTCTCTTTGATGATCTTTTCCATGCGCGCAAGACCAATGCGGCACTGGTTCTGGATCAATTCTCCAACAGAACGGACGCGTCTGTTACCTAAATGGTCGATATCATCAACTGATGCCGTCTCCTCACCTTTTTTAAGACGAATCAAGTACTTAAGGGCACCAATGACGTCTTCTTTTTTCAATGTAACACAAGCGAGCTCTTCATCAGATGTCTCAAGGCCCAATTTGCGATTGAGTTTATAGCGTCCGACACGGCCTAGATTATACCGTTTTGGATCGAAAAATAGACGCATAATGGCAGAGCGCGCATTGGATAGTGTTGCAGGTTCACCTGGACGAATCTTGCGATAGAAAGCCTTTAATGCAGACTCGTAAGAATCTGTTGGGTCCTTTGCAAGCATTTTAATAATCGGAGATGTCTCATCAGCATCTTCTGCAATACGAATGGTAGTGACACCTGCATCGAGC
>JABDDH010000058.1:708-3212 GCA_013287705.1 Chlamydiota bacterium
ATGCGCTTAAGCATCGCCGTTGTCAATTTTTCAGATGCCTTGCCAAAGATTGTTCCTGTCTCTTGATCTAGGACATCTTCAGCCAAGATCTTTCCAACAAGTTTTGTAAAGTCTTTATCTGACTTGATCTTGATACGAGCGGTACTAAAAAACTCTTCAATAATATCAGAATCGGTAGAATAGCCGAGTGTTCGAATAAAGGTTGTCGCTAAAATTTTACGGCGGCGTTTTTTGCGATCGATATAGATGTACATGAGATCGCTTGTATCAAAAGCACCTTCGAGCCAGCTGCCGCGGTAAGGGATAATCCGGAATGAGTAGATCATCGTCCCTTTTGGATGGCGCTCTTGTTCAAAGGAGATACCAGGAGATCTGTGTAATTGGGAGACGATAACGCGTTCTGCCCCGTTAATGATAAAAGTTCCCTTGTCTGTCATAATGGGCAGTGTTCCCATGTAGACTTCTTCTTCTTTAATGCCTGTCTCATCTGTCAGTCGGAACTTAACTTTCAAGGTAACGTTGTAGGTAATTCCTCTACGAACACACTCTTCCGGTGTGTATTTGGGAATTCCTAAATGGTAAGAGAGATATTCGAGGATTGTCTTTTCATCGTAGGACTTAATTGGGAAAATTTCTGTAAAAACTTCTTGCAATCCAAAATTGTCCCTCTCGTTTGGAGTGACATGTTCTTGTAAGAATTGGAAATAAGATTTAATTTGAATTTCGATTAGATTCGGCAGATCGATAATTTCTTCCTTTTCCCGGTAACTGATCCGACGTGGTGGCTTCTTTAGCATCGACATGACTCCTGAATTTAAAAAAAGTAAAACAAGCAGAAGCACCTATATGGGGGCTTCTGCTTAAAAGGATTCAAAAAAGTGTAAGATTAGAGCCCTTTGAGGGTCACTTTCCCACCAGCTGCAGCGATCTTTTTAGAGATCT
Organism: Chlamydiota bacterium; assembly: GCA_013287705.1. Lineage (GTDB taxonomy): Bacteria > Chlamydiota > Chlamydiia > Chlamydiales > Rhabdochlamydiaceae > JABDDH01. The sequence continues at coordinate 1,651 of JABDDH010000058.1, forward strand.
CTTCTGCTTCTGCTTTTGCACATGACTCTTTCATCACTTTAGGGGCTCCATCAACGAGATCTTTCGCTTCTTTAAGTCCAAGCGCTGTGATCTCACGAACGGCTTTAATCACACCGATTTTTTTCTCGGCTGTTGTTGCCTCAAGTGTAACTTGGAATTCTGTCGACTCTTCTACTGCTGCTGCACCAGCTCCAGGAGCTGCCGCCATCATCATGGGAGCTGCTGCTGCAGCTTTTACGCCCCATTTTTCTTCCAAAGCAGCTTTCAATTTTGACATGTCTAAAACAGTCAATTTGCTCAACTCTTCAACTAAATTTTCAATGTGTTGGGTACTCACTTTACAACCTCTTCTCTATGTTTAATTTGTTTCTTCAGAACCGCTCTGGCTTTTATTTTCCAAGCAGTAAATAACACTAGTTAATAAGCTGTCCATAACAGCCAATGTGGTAGAGAGTGGCGCCTCTAATAAGGCGAGGAACTGTGCTCTCATTTCATCTTTAGACGGAAGTTCTGAAATAGCCTTTACATCGTTGCTTGTGCAGACGCGTCCTTCAAAACAGCCTGTTAAGACTTCGAAGACTTCGTCATTCTCTTTGCTAAAACGATAAAACGCTTTTGTCACCTCGATCGGATCTTTTTCTACAAAGACAATACCGACATGACCTATCAGGAGCTCTTGTGGAAAATGAATGCCAGAAGCGTTTGCTGCTTTAAGCAGGATACGCTTGCGCATCACTTCGAAATCGCCACCACTTTTGCCTATCATCTGCCGAAAGTCAGCTGCCAGGTTCGGTGTCATCTTCTGATAACGAGTCACAAACAGCGCTTGGGACTTGTTCAGTTTTTCTTTAAACTCATCTAAAAGCAATTCTTTTTCTGGTCTCATACTCTCCTTACGCCTCTGTGGATAGTAGGTTCAAATCAATCTTGAGCCCAGGTCCCATCGTTGACGAGAGCACAAGCGTACGAAAAAATTGACCTTTAGCTGTTGCTGGTTTACCGCGAGCAACGGCCGTTAAAAAGGCTTGAATATTTTCGACAAGCTTATCCGATTGAAAAGAGAGCTTACCAACGAGATTGTTCACAACGCCCGTCTTGTCGCTCTTAAACTCAATTTTTCCAGCTTTAACTTCCAGAACCGCTTTTGCGACGTCGCCGGTGACAGTGCCACCTTTAGGAGTCGGCATCAATCCGCGAGGACCGAGCACTTTTCCCAATTTCCCAACTTCACGCATCATATCAGGCGTTGAGATAACAGCATCAAAATCTGTCCATCCCGCTTTGATTTTTTCCGCTAAATCTTCATTGCCGACAAAGTCAGCTCCAGCAGCCTCCGCTTCCTGTGCCTTTTCGCCTTTTGCAAAGACGACAACGACAACTTTCTTACCGATCCCATTAGGTAATGAGACAGTACCGCGTACTTGCTGATCCGATTTGCGAATATCGACGCCTGTTTTAAGTGATACCCCAACGGATTGATCAAACTTCACCGGGGGGCACTTTTTCAGTATAGCGATAGCCTCTTCAAGTGAGTACCGTTTCTCGGCATCCACAAGCTTATC
>JABDDH010000059.1 GCA_013287705.1 Chlamydiota bacterium
GATCGAGGCCATCAGAAGGATGGTCATGACAGGACGTCTAATAAAAGGCGCTGCAATATTCATGCCCGGATGACCTTTGTACCGGGGATTAGATTGAGCTGCCCCTCAAGGACTACCTCCTCGCCAACCTTTACCCCTTCTTTTATGTGGCGCATCCCATCGATGCTGGTTCCCAGAACAACAGAACGCATCGAGACTTTCCCATCACTCTCAACAATAAAAAGATAGGGGCCTTGTTGACTCATGACAACAGCAAGAGAGGGGACAAGAAGAGCGTCTGGAATTGCTTTTAGGAAAAGACGAGCAGAGACAAATTGTCCGGGCCATAGAGCCTTATCCTCATTGGGAAATTCTGCGCGTAAAAGAATCGATCCCGTTGGCTGATCGACCTGATTGTTGATCAGGGTGAGGATGCCGTCGTGCCCTTCTTTTTCTTTTCCCTCTAAAAAAACACGCGTCTGCAGTGGTTTTTCTTGTTTGTCTTTACGGATCTGCATCAGATCATCTTCTGGAGCGTAAAATTCGACAGTAATGGGTTGGAGTTGATTGAGAACTGCAATCGGATTTGTCGAGTTAGGAGGAATAAAATTGCCTTGATCGATGAGGCGGACGCCAATGATCCCGCTGACAGGTGCGCGCATGGAGCAGTAGCCGACATTCAGTTTAGCTATCTCAATATCTGCTAAATTTTGCTTTACAATTGCTTCATTACTCAAAAGATCTGTAACGTAATTATCAAAATTAATCTCGGAGACAAAATTTTCAGGGAGTAGCTTCGCATAGCGCTGTACAGTCTCCTCAGAGTAGTTGAGCGCTGTCATGGTTTGAGCAAGAGTAGCTTCTGCTTTTGCAAGAGTGGCCTTATAGGGGCGCTCATCGATTGTGGCAAGAAGGTCTCCTGCTTGTACCTCTTGTCCCTCTTTAAAGTTGATACGGGTTAAATAGCCTTGAACTTGAGGAACAATGTTGACCGTAACTAGAGGAATCACATGTCCTATATAGTCGTAATATAGTGGCAGCTCTTGTTGCAGAACAAAGGCTGTTTTTACTGGGACTTGTTTTGGTTGTGGAGCCTCTTGTTGTGCACAGCCTGTCAGAAGGATTAAAAACGCTAACCGATATACACAAATAAACTCAAAACCTGGAGTCAGTCTACATCGGGCAGCCACGCATTTTGTGCCCGCCTGCATCGCTAAACTTTTTAAGTTTAGCGGCGATGGCGCCGGCTTCGCTAGGGCCAAACTGCGGGCGCCTCTTTGGCTAACTCCAGGTTTTGAGTTTATTTGTGTATATTTCATGAATTTTCTCCTAAAAATGAACGGGGATTACTTTCAATTACCCCTGTTGCGTAGGCAAGTGTCGACAAAGAGACAAACCAGTGTTGCAGGGCAGAGGCTCTGACAGATCTTGCGGTTGCAAGTGATGTTTGCGCTGAGACGACGGTTAAGATGTCTTTTGTCCCGGATTTGTATTGAGCCAAGGTGACGCGATACTCTTCTTGGGCAGCTTTTAGAAAATCTTGTGCGTAATTGAGAGCCTCTCTGGAGACGGCAACATCCGAGTGGGCATTTGTGACATCTTCGACAACCTGAAGTTCTGTCTGGTCGAGGAGCGCACGGGCATAATCGCGTGCCGATTCTGCTTGGCGGATTGTGTTGAGATCAAAAAAACCGTTGAAGAGGGACCAGGAGAGGGAGAGGGTCCCCTCAAAATCATAATGGTCTGTGACGTGACCTGGGATGCCGGTCCCGCTATAACTGGTTCTCCCATAACTGAACTGGCTATTGACAGAGGGTAACATGCGCCGTTTTGCAGCAGATAGGATCAGTTCTTGAGAGCGGAGGTTGGCCTCTTTGGCAAATAAATCAGATCGTTTTTTAAGTGCGAGGTGGATCAGCTCCTGCACGCTTGTCATAATCTCAAAGACAGGAGGCTCTTCTGGCATCATCTCTAGATGTAGTGGAATGTGTGCCGGCAGTCCCATGTCCGCAAGAAGTTGTGACCCTGAAACTTGAACCGCCTGTTTTTGAGAGACCATTTGAGTTTGAGCTTGTAAGAGTTGAGATTTTGCTTGGAGCATATCAGCGATATCTGTGACACCGGAATGTAGCCGCAAGTTAGCTGCATCTAAAACCGTCTGGGCGTCGGCAACATCTTGCTCGTAGGAGATGAGAAGAGCCTGTTGATACAGGTAGGTGTAGTAGTCGGAGCTGATGGTTGCAATGAGAGTCTGAATTTCACGATTATGGGTGAGATTTGCGTTATAGAGCGCCTGGAGAGCGGCTTGACTTGTCGCTCGCGTCTGTCCAAAATCAAAGACAAGAAAACTGAGCGCCAGTTGAGGACTCCAGAGACTTTGATAGACAATCTGGTTAATGACCCCAGCTGATGCACTGCCACTTAAGGCAAGAGCCCGCGTGCGATCATAGACATAGGTCCCATTGATGAGAGGAAAAAAATTCTGCTCAGACTTTCCATAAAGGGCAGCTTTTTCTTTAGCCAGAGCCCAAGTCTTTTGCGTCACAACGTTGTTTTGCAACGCGACATCGATCAGTTCAGCAAGTGATAGAGGCTCTTCTTGTTCGGGGAGTCTGATTGGTAAAAGACGTTTGGCTATTTTATCGCCTAGCTTTTCAGCTTTTTTTTCGATGCGGCGCGTATTCCACGCCACTTGAGGAGATTCCGGTGCCTCTTTTAAGGGGACAAGGGCTGAAGGGAAAAAAGAGCAACTAGATGCTAGGAGTAGAATTGCTGTTAATAGAATAGCGTAGTGCACAAGAGAATCCCCCACTTCTGGATCTACTCATAGAGGATTTTTTTTGTCAATTTTTTGCTCTGCGGAGTTTTTTTTCTTCTGCCTCTTTGCGCCGTTTTTCCCGGCGGATCTCTGCCTCTTCGTAGCGCCTTTTTTCTAGGTCACTCTGAGGGATGACAGCTGGAACTTTTGTCGGTTTTTTATTAGCATCGAGGGCTACAAAGGTGAAGTAGGCCGATAGGATGTGTTTTTTTTCTCTTCTTCTCCAGCTCTCAGCCATCACCTTGACGCCGATCTCCATAGAGCTACTCCAGCTGCGATTGATGCAGGCGCTAAATAAGAGGTTGTCTCCGTGATTTGCAGGAGCTAAAAAATGTAGGGCATCAATTGAGACAGTCACACAGGTCTGTTCACTATGCCTTTCTGCCACAACAA
>JABDDH010000060.1 GCA_013287705.1 Chlamydiota bacterium
TGCTTTCACAACAATCGGAGAGAGCTTAATCACCTCAGGCCTGGTCCCACAAACAACAAGAACTTTCATCTAGCTCCTGTTAAATTCACAAGACGACCCGCGAGCTCAACTGCCACGTCCAGATCGTTACCTGGACGAGGAAAAGAGGCGTGATAAATTACTTTCTCGTCTTTATTCAAACTAATATTTATACTAGACTTATAGCGTATAAAATCTAACGCATCTTGTTCATTTAAAAATAATACACGTCCTTGGCTCCGAATAAATTCGATCCACTGGCGATGTACTTCCGTTCGTTCTGATTCACTCCGAAAGCCATAAGAATAACGTTCAGAAAAAGGATGATCTAAAAATCCAAATAACCCTCTCCCCTGTAGGGCAATTAAAAAGGCCTCTTTATAGATTCGAAGGGGATCCCCCTCACTCAACAGGCAATCCCCATGAAGCATGCATGACTGAGAATGTCCAATAAACCCAGGAGGAGAGGCGAAGATGTGGCCGCCACGTGCCAAAAAAAATTCAGGATCACTACTGATTGTACCGCCAATACAGCCTAAATAGTTAGCGTCGATGAGCGCGCGCAACGCATAAGAAGGAGTCTGATGAAAGGGCGATACAGCATAAAGGGGAGAAAGACCTTTACCCAACATCTCATTGATAGCTACAAGAGAGTCGTGCGCTTGCTGAAATGCTCTTTGGTAGCTGCCCCCCCAATGGGCCGGGTGCGTATGGGAATGAGAGAGTATCGAGCCTCCATTTTTGATAACATCTTGAACCATTTGAATATGATCTGATCCTTTGAGTATCGATGCGTGGATGGCAAGAGAAAATGGAACATTCCAGGCGCAATACTGCTCAAATAATCCTCGTGCAGAAGCAATATCCTCGTCACAATCAAGCCGCATGGTAACAGCAGCATCCCATCCATAAGGAATTTCGCTAAGCACAGGCAGGCAAAGAAGCTCTGCATGGCGATAAGAGGCAAAAAAATGCTCGACAAGGCGCCATTCTTGCGAATCGATCGGACCAACAGACCGGTTGAACCATAGAACGCTGCTCTTCTTTGCATCCCAATTAGCCGCGTAGGTGGAAAGGACTTTATTGCGGCAGACAACATCTGCTAAAAGAGCTTCTTGAGGAGCATCGGCACACTGCGACAGAGCCCACGGCGAGCCATCTAAACGAATGGCGCCGTATCCCAGATGGTTCCATTCTTGAGCAAAGTCATACCGAAGAAAGGCGCGCTCAAGGATGGGCGACGACAGCTCGCCTAGGGGACGCCTGTAGGAAACACGCAATCTGCTTTCTCGAAAAGAACCGACAGGAGCGGATTCTGCAGTAGCTTCAGAATTCCAATCTTCCGCTATATCACAAATATGGAGACTTAACTGTTCTGCTATCGAAAAAGGCAATTTTCCCAGTAATATTATTTTGGCACAGGCCGGATGGGAACGCGCCGCCTGAAAAAAGCTAAATATCTCCTCAGGCGGATCGACGAAGAGAACAAAAAGAGGCTCTTTCCTTGATAGCAGATAATCCAGATCCTCTTCTTTTATACGTGCTACTTGGCCAGCTGAAAAAGAGCGGCACAAAGCGGCATAAACCAAATCTCCCGCCTCTGTTGCACCATCTGCATACATAACAAAAATCATGATATACCCAAATGACTTGAAAAGTCGGTTTTTGGCATCGTCGGACAGTCACCAAATTTAGTCCCACCTCCATCGCTAAACTTTTTAAGTTTAGCTGCTTCGGCGTCGGCTTCGCCTGACAAAACTTGGGGCGCCTCCTTGCCAAATTCCCGACTTTTCAAGTCATTTGAGTATAAAACCAGATGTCTGAATTTAGCTTGATGCCCTACGCGTATGAGATCTTTATGCCCAATAAAACAGAGTTCCATGCCCTTGAACCAATGAGCCTTATCTAAGCGCAAAGAGATTTGATTGAGTTGAGCTGAAGATTCCGGCACAATCAAAAGTCGAGGCGCTGCTTGACGCAGATCGATCTGAAATTCTTGGACACCGCCTATTCTGTCTAATACATCTTGAATATAATGAGTGGGATATTGTCTACCTCCAAGCGTCACAATATCGTGAATACGTCCAAGCAATCGCACGATGTGGAGCCCCGATTGAGTCTCTTGAAGTTCCCCCATATCCCCCATACGATAACGAATAAGAGGCATCAACTGATTCCGAAATCCTGTAAAAACAAGTTCTTCAGGAAAATCGTGCGATCCCGTTTCCATCCACCCCTCTGAATCGAAAACCTGCACATCAGAGGTCTCTTTAGTCTGGTAACCAATCACCCCGAATTCAGCTAACCCATAACGATCCACGACTTTACAAGAAAATGTATCGGCGATTTTTGCTCGCATATGGGGATCAAGAACCTCTCCACTCGATTCAAAAATGTTAAACGCTTCTGTTTTTTCCTGACGTTTTGCAACATAGCAAGCAAGTGCATAGAGCGTTGAAGGATGTCCATGAACCAATCGAGGGGCCCGTTTTTTTAGCACAGACCAGATACGATCGAGGGCAGAATCATCCAAAGAATCAAAAAAAATATTGCTTCGATTCATCGCAAAGCATTTGAACCATTCACGCATCCGATCACGTAGAGGAAAGGAATCTAGAAACCGGCTAGCAAAATGCAGTTCTGAATGATGGTGCAGTTTGCCAATAGACTTTCGCGCATATAAAGTAATTGCAGCAGAATAATCAAGCGCTTCCTGGTCGTAATAGATAAAACAAGACAAACCTGTAGATCCTCCCGTTTTACGTACATGATGGCGCAACTCATGCAAGGGGCGACTCAATAATCGATCTCCCTGCTCTCGAATAATATCTTTTGTCAAATAAGGCAGATCACTTAAATAGTTGGGGTCGCGACGTAGTTTTTCAGGGTCAAAACGAATAGATTGAAATAGATCCCGATAATAAGGCACATGGATCTTAGAAAACTCAAGTCTCTTGCATAGCTTCTCAAAGGCAATTTTTTTACGCTCCTGAAAAGGCAACTGATAATATTCACTGATTTCTCTACATTTTTTTCGGACCGTCCGCTTTTCAGAGTATTCAGCAATAGGATAAGCTATGCTTGAAATGAAATGGCCTTTGATATTTTTCACCTAAGCGCGACTCTGTACATTTTTTTGGCCGATTTTCACA
>JABDDH010000061.1:0-104 GCA_013287705.1 Chlamydiota bacterium
CACCCCACTTGGAATTAAAATACTCCTTGCCCGTTCTGGGATCGAGGTCACATCAAAGCATGTGGTGATCGTCGGACGCAGCAACATTGTCGGCAAGCCCCTTG
>JABDDH010000061.1:114-3146 GCA_013287705.1 Chlamydiota bacterium
CAACAGTAACGATCGCTCATAGCCAAACAAAAGAGTTAAAAACCATCTGCAGATCTGCAGATATTCTCATTGCCGCAATAGGAAAACCGCATTTTATCACACAAGAAATGGTCCAAAAAGGGGCCGTTGTCATTGACGTCGGCATTAATCGCGTAGAGAATGCGATTGTCGGCGATGTCGATTTTGAACAAGTCAAAAAGGTTGCCTCGTTGATCACTCCAGTCCCAGGCGGTGTCGGCCCGATGACGATCGCCTCTCTTATGCTTAACACCTTTACAAGTCGTACACGAAAATGAATAAAACAGTATTTTTTGATCTAGGCAATGTACTCATTTTTTTTAGTATTAAGAAAATGGTCAGCCAACTAGCTGAGCTCTATGGTATAAAAGAAGAGGACGCCTACCGAATTATCTTTGAGTCCCCTTTACGCGAAGAGTATGAAAAGGGATTAATTACAAGTGAACAAATCCATCAATCTTTTTCAGAAAAAGCGGGTAAAGAGATCCCCTGTGATCAATTTTGTCGCGCAATCTCCGATATTTTTGAGCCCAACTTACCCGTTATTGCACTACTTGAGCCGCTGAAGGCAAAAGGCATTGAACTTATTCTCCTCTCCAATACATGTCCGGCTCACTTTGAATTTGCAAAAAACCGTTTCCCTTTTCTTGAACTCTTTGATCATTATATTCTTTCCTATGAAGTTCAGGCGATTAAGCCTGAAAAGAAAATCTTTCACTGCGCCTTGAGTTCAACCTCCTCTACAATTGAAAATTGTTTTTACACAGATGACATCCCGGAATTTATTGCTTCAGCAAGAGAGTGCGGTATCGATGCAGAACTCTACACCTCTCCGGAAAATCTACAGGAACAGCTTCTCATTCGCTCTTTTATTGATATTAAGTAGAGACTCAGGTATCATACAAATTATATGTCACAACGCAAACGGTCTCCTTCGGTAGATAAAAAAAACAAAGAAAAGAGAGTCTACGATAATCTTACAAAAGTTCTCCTCCAATTCTTAAGTGGAAAGCAGTATGAACCGCTAGAGTTTGCAGCTCTATGTCAACATTTGAGCATCCCCGAAGCCCACAAGCCTCTATGTCAACAAATTTTAACAGATCTCTTGCAAAAAGAAGTGATTTGCGTTGATCGCAAGCGCTTTTTTCTTAAAAAGAATAAGCCTGAACTTATCCGCGGCATCCTCCGTATCCACCCACGCGGATTTGGCTTCCTAGTTCCTGAAACGCCACTTCTTTCAGAACAAGACATCTTTATTCCCAAACATTTAACGGCACATGCTGTCGATGGTGATACAGTTGAGGTTCAGATTAATCAAGAGTCGCATTCAGAAAAGGGGCCAGAGGGGCGCGTCGTCTCAATCTTAACTAGAGGCCGCACCCACTTAGCGGGAACAATTCTTGAACCCTCTCTTGCGGGGGGATTATACCCAAATGACTTGAAAAGTCGGGAATTTGGCAAGAAGGCGCCCCAAATTTGGTCAGGCGAAGCCGACACCATCGCCGCTAAACTTAAAAAGTTTAGCGATGGAGGTGGGAGCAAATTTGGTGGCTGCCCGACGATGCCAAAAACCGACTTTTCAAGTCATTTGGGTATAATGGCACATGCCCCACTTTTAGGCTCATCAAAGCCTGTGCGGATTATCGGTGAAACCCCATATCAGCCGGGCGATCGGGTGATTATGAAAGTCCTTGAGTGGGGAGATGAAAAAAAAGAGACCCTCTGTGAGGTCACACATCTCATTGGAAAGATCGAAGACCCATCGTGCGATATCCAAGCGGCAATTGAAGAGTATGATCTACTCTCAGCCTTTTCTCAAGAGGTCATTTCCGAAGCAAAAGAATTTGGGACAAGGGTCTCTAAAAAACATCTCTCTGGTAGAGAAAATTTTACAGAGCGCGAGACTTTTACAATCGATCCAGATACGGCAAGGGACTTTGACGATGCCCTCTCCCTTTCTAAAGATACCGCAGGCAATTACGACCTTGCCGTTCACATTGCGGACGTCGCCCATTATGTCAAATCAGGCTCAAAGTTGGACATCGAAGCCTCAAAACGGTGCAACTCAACCTACTTTCCCGGCAGCTGTATACCCATGCTTCCAGAAGAGCTCTCCAATCAGCTCTGTAGCCTTAAAGAAAAAGTGATCCGCCTAACGGTGACAGTTCTCATGCGTTTTGATGCCAATGGAACTCTTTTAGATAGTAAAGTTGTTCGATCCTACATCAAAAGTGCTAAGCGATTCACCTACAATGAGGCTCTTGCCGTTCTTGAGGGAAGAAAGAAGAGCCCTCACGCCGCCACACTTAAACTCATGGAAGAGCTCTGTCTACTCTTGAAAAAAAAGCGGTATGAACGCGGCAGTATCGACTTTTCCCTTCCTGACTTTGTGATCCAGTGTGATGAGAAAGGAATGCCTTATGGTGTTAAAAAGGTCGATTACGACATCACTCATCAACTTGTCGAAGAGTTCATGCTCAAGGCAAATGAACAGGTGGCCATTATGCTCGCACATGAAAAGCGGGGAGCCCTCTACCGCATCCATGACGAGCCATCGGAAGAGAATTTTCGCGACTTCTTGAATCTCGCACGCCAGCTGGGCTTCCAGGTTGGGGAAAAACCAACGCCACAAGAGATCCAGAGACTCTTTGAGAGTGCCAAAGGCTCTCCTTTTGCGCAGCAGCTCTCTGTTGGCTTTATTCGCAGCATGAAACTTGCCTACTACTCTGCAGAAAATATTGGCCACTACGGCCTCTCTCTTGAGTACTACTGCCACTTCACAAGTCCGATCCGCCGCTATACGGATCTGATTACGGCACGTCTTCTTTTTCATGAAGAGGAGGAAAATATCGATCTCCCTAAAATCGCTCTCAAATGTTCTGAGCAAGAGCGCATCAGCTTTCGCGCAGAGAGCAGCGTGAAGACCTTGAAGAAGTTACGTCTCTTGCGTAAAATGCACGAAGAACATCCTGAAAAAGAGTTCCAAGCAACTGTCACCAAAATCAAACCATTTG
>JABDDH010000062.1 GCA_013287705.1 Chlamydiota bacterium
TTCTGTTAATTTTGTTCCCGATTATTCTAAAGAGGCGCTGAAAAAACTTTTCAGAAGCTATTCCCCTAAAAAAATGGTCCATACAGAGAGTCTTTGTGGGTTGCCTAAAAACCTCTGGAAGCGGCTTCTAATAGCCGCAGAGATTCCCGAGACGTGCCTCTTTGCCCACTTTTCATTAGCCGCTCAAGAGCGCCTCATTCGAGAATTGACAAGCAGTTCTTTTCAGGTTCAAGGAAAAGCTACGTACAAGGATGAGTTTGTGACAGCGGGCGGTGTTTCTCTAGATGAGGTGCAGTTCCAGACTATGGAGAGTAAGATTTGCCCGTCTCTTTACTTTGCAGGTGAAGTTTTAGACATTGACGGGGTTACAGGCGGGTTTAACTTCCAAAACGCTTGGACAACTGGCTTTCTTGCAGGGAACGCGCTAGCAGATGAGACAGCGGCTCGGCTTTGAAGCTGGGGGTGCTGCAGGTTCATTTTCAACCAGTTCGATCTGGATGGGGGAGGGGGCAGAAGACGCTTCTGGAACCACCTCTTTTTCTTCTACTTGGGCAAATTCATTGAGATCGAGGAAGGTCCTTTGTGATAATATTGCCATGTCAGGAATCAGTACTGATAGTACATTTTCTGAGTGAATCGATCGAGTTAGCTCGGGTGCATGTGTTATAAAGATATTATTGCAGAGCAGACGACTAAAATCCTGGTGAGAGAGGCGATTTTCCTCTGCTCTGTTTAGAGTTCTATTATAAACAGATAGAGCTAGAGTCACAGCCTGATCCCCGCTAAGAGAGACTTCTGCTAAAAAAGAGAGACGACGTGGAGGTGGTGGGGCACCAGTTATCATTGCAAAGGGGAGTTTTGTTAGTAGTTTTCTTGCAGCGCTCCTTACTCTTCGGATCCGTTTATCTCCGATATGCCACGCACGGCAGACTAGTCCTGTCACCAACATGCTTTTAGGATCTAAGTATGTCAATTCAATTACCATAAGATCATTCGGCAAGTCTTTCCAGCCGTTTATTGAAGGGATTGCCATTTTTTAAAACCTCATTTAATTTTATTGTATTTTACCAAAAACTAAATCTTTGATCAACAATTAAATTGTTATTAAAAATAAAACTTTTAGTTATAGTAAGGTTAGGAGGAGGGTATGGGAAGGTATGTCTTTGAGTGTATTGTTCGGTATAACATCCATCGCTTCAACGCGCTTCCACACATTCCTCTAAAAAAGCAGCCCGTCATTATTAATAAAATTACTGGAGAGATGCTCTTTCAAGAAAAGGCAACAGGGCTTCAGAGGCCACGGGATTGGAGGAGTCTTCGGTTGGAGTGGGAAGAGGGGCGTTATGAGGTTTTTGATCGGCATTCCAAGGGTTTTTTTCGGTGCGAATGGCTCCAGCCGCTCGCTTACCGGGTTCTTGTGGCCAGTCTTTATGCTTTTTTACTTGAAAAACAAGACCTTATCATAAAGACGTGGCACCTAATAGAGCGTGAGGAGGCTGAAAGCGTACTTGAACCTGAAGAGGTGGGGACTTTTTTATTTAGAAAAGACTTTTATGCGACACTCCTGGAGAATCAGCTCGGGTACAGCTGCGTTACCCTCACTTATCTGCAGGATGTAGGCCGTGTCATGGATCTGACAATTATAGAGAAAAAGGGGCGCTGGTTATTTTTTGATGGGGACCCGGAATTGCGTGTCCCTTCTTTTGCAACGCTTGGTGAGCTATTAGAGAGTTTGCCGACTAGGCTCTTATACGCTCTTCCAGAAGAGCGAGAGGCGTCCTAAGTTAGACGTCTTGCGTAACCTGCTTTGTTTGAAAAATTCGAAGATTTTCTCGCCGATTTTTAGAAACTGCTTGCAGTTTTTCTAAACAAAGCGAGTTTCGAAAGAAGTCTAATGTATTATTTCCCTTTGCTGTTTAAAAAGAGGGTCATTTTGATTAGAACAAGCGCACTCACAAGGGCCATAAAAGCTGAGGGGAAAAAGACTTGGGAGCTGCAGTAGCGGAAAAGAAAGGTAGCGCCAAGGATTAAACTGACAATACAGGCGATATAGGCGCCGAGTAGACTTTTTTTAAATAAAGTGATTGAAGCAAAAATTAGAATGATGCCAAAGACAAGCCCCATGATCAGTGAGATGAGGCTATGGGCTTTGACAAATCCCATGATCCCACCAGATGCTACCATGATTCCATAGACAAGTACAATAATCGCTTCTTTCTTCATTTTAACCTCTATTTTCTGTATACTCTCGACTGTGCAACTTTTTGGGACCGCCTGCCTCGTCTATTTGCTCTTGGCCGTTTGGCTTATGGCCAAACTCAGCTGTTTATTTTCTAAGGAAGGGTTTTTTAACCCCTTCCTTAGAAAATAAACAACGCCAAGAACAAATATCTCGAGGCCTTCGGTCCCAAAAAGTTACAAAGTCGAGATACTCTCTTGTATGCGAACACCCTTTATTACAATTGAAGAAGCGGTCTCCTTATTGCAAAAAGGGGAGATTGTTGCTTTTCCTACAGAGACCGTTTATGGTCTGGGGGCTCTGGCCTCCCATTCTGAAGCTATTGCAAAAATTTATCAAGTAAAAGGTAGAGAGCTCTCAAAACAGCTCTTACTCCATGTCGCAGATCTGAAAACCGTTAATCCTTTTGTGATGGAGCTCCCACCTCTTTTTGATCTTCTTGCAGATGCTTTTCTCCCAGGCCCTCTTACGCTTATCGTAAAGGCCGAGGCAAACGCGATATACCCAAACAACTTTTCAAGTTGTTTGGGTATAGCTTCCACAATCGGAATCCGCATGCCGTCGCATCCTATCGCCCAGCATCTGATCCGAAGCCTTGGGGCGCCCCTTTTTGCCACATCGGCAAACCGTTCAGGAAGCAGGAGCC
>JABDDH010000063.1 GCA_013287705.1 Chlamydiota bacterium
ATAAACTCCGCCTCCGACGACGATACCTTATACTCGTTTTATTTAATATTCCCAGCCATTTCGTCACTATACAATTACCTTTTGCTCCTTTAAGAGCTATGAGCAGTTCCTGGAAGTTTTCCTCTTGAGCTTTTGCAATCATAGACGAGACCGTTACCGCCCTCGATTGAGAATTTTTTTTGGCTGAGCTTGAAAACCTCCAGTGAAAGGAGGAGGTCGGCGCAAGACAGGATAAGGACCTTTATTGCTCCTGCCTGATAATTTCTCACGCGGGCCCCCTCAAAATCTAGGAGTTTCTTTTCATCACTAAAAAATTCCTCTATAAGCCACCGCCAAGAGTAATTTTCCAAAACTGCCTGCGCCTCTAGACGAAGGTTATTTGTAATCAAGTATTTAGGATCCTTAGCTCCATCCATCCTGCTTTCCACCAATACGACTTTATGATCCAGTGCACAAAGTTGACATATTGCAGAGCGTGTCCTATATTTGGCTTTGACCTCTTTGCTCAAGCCCTCTGTCTTGAGCCCGAAGACGATCTTCTTGGTAAAAGAAGAACAATAACTGAAGAACTGGTTCAATCCAAGTTTAAATGGTCAGCCTTCTCCTGCAGCCCAAATTTTGTTACTGCTATTCAACTCGCAAACATAGAAGAGCCCCTTTTTCTGTAAAGCGTCGAGGAAAGGGGCAATAGCAAACCAGCTATCCACGAGCACATAGGAACAGCAAAAGCCAGCTTCAAGAGCTTCCTCAATCAGCTCCAAAGCAAGAGCGTATTTTGTTTTTTGATTGGGAACGTAAATTTTCCAACCGATGGGGAATCGAATGGTATCGGTCACTGCAAAATAGAGAAAAACCAAGCACTTTCCCTTTACATAGGCTCCAGTGGAGTGGTCGTAGAGCGTACACACTCCCTCAATGAAGCGGCAAAATTTTGAGTGTTTTGCGATTGTGTCATCTAGGATAAATTTTCCGGGCAAGCCGATAATGTCAAACGTTTTCATGGCATGCATAACCAGCGCTTGCCAGACTTTTATAAGGTCGATTTTTGAGTGAGACAAAAACCAAGAGAAGGTATTATCGCTGGAATTTTTCGGTTTGAATTTTGTGTTGTATGTCACTAAAACAAAAGGCTTCAGTCGTAAAACTGAAGCCTTAATTTTGATTGGAGGTGGAGAGAATCGAACTCTCGTCCTTAGCAAACTCTATATCAATGACTACATGCTTATCGCCTTCGTAATTAATCACTCTTGATGGAAGGCGCCACACAACAGAGTGATCTGCTTCTTAAATCTCGAGATAGTCCGCAAGAAGCGGAACTAGACTACCTCATACCAGGGTTAATGACGATAGTTCTGACGCTCCTAGTCGCGCCTCAGGCTATCGGAGAAAACGAGCCGTTAGGCTATGTCTCGCTCTTGCTGTTCACAATCAAATTGATCGTAGTTTACTGCAATTGTTTTTTTACCAGTTGTTTTAGGAGGCAAACTGATAACCTCCGCATGCCACTCATACTTTGTTTCCAAGTCGAAACCTTTACACCCCCGCTAATAATTATATTAGAGAAAGGCAATAGATTCAAGGCTATTTTAGAGTGGGCTGCTCGGGGGATGCCATGAGGGGGTCAAACTGCTTGCCAAGAGAGCGGACAGCGAAGATCCAGACGATGACGACGAGGAAGAGGGCCAAGGCCACAAAGGGGATGGTCATCGAGATTGTGCCGAAAAAGAGAAGGAGGAATTGGTAGATCAGGGCGCCGCCGGACTTGCCGAAGCGCGATCCGATGCCGTCAATAGCCGCTTTTCCTTTTAACTTGCTCTCTTGATTGAGAGGGATAAAGGCCAGCTCTTTTGTGTTGTCAAAAAATGTGTACTTAGAAGCTCTACAGAGGCAGTGCTGCAGGGCGCCGATGAAGACAACGCTGACAAGGGGGCTTGAGCCAACAAGGAAGAGCATTTGAGCCATCCCAATGTCTTTGAAAAAGATAAGGGAGAAGAAGCCGATCCCTGTAACGAGGAGAATCATGGGAGGGATAATCGCGCCGAAGGTCCAGCCAAAAGCGCGGATAAGCGCTCCTGAAAATAGAGCCATCACCATTGAAATGACTCCAATCCACATGATAACCTGGCCCATATAGGCTTGGTAATCGTTTGGATTTGGGCAGAGCTGGTGAAGCTGGTCTTTCCAGACAACTTCTGTTAGGTTCATGGCGATGTTATAGGTGACAACAATTAGAGCGATACAGAGGAGGTATTTCGATTTGAGGAGGTAAGAGAAATTTTTACGAACCCCCATCTTAATATCGGAATCTGTCTTATCAAAAGTAAAGGCGCTGGTCGATCCATTCACTCCGCGGGTACTTAGCCAGCGTAAAAGCCAGATGGCAATGAGGCCGCAGACAAGAACTGTTGTAGCTAGAAGGATCAGAGAGTTTTCCCATGCGGGTTTGTTTGTCCAGCTAACAAGGGAGTGGCCCCAGTTAGAGATGCTTGTCGCTGCGTGTCCTGAGACCATTGAAGAGGTGTTCCCAGCAAGAGCCAAGAGGGCATAGAACCGTTTTGCTGCACTAACAGAGGTCACGGCGTTGGCAAAGCCCCAGAAACAGACGCTCATAATGGCAGAGCCCCAGAGTTCAGCCATGACGTAGAAGGTTGTAAAGGTCCAGTTGCGGATAATGGCAACAAGGCCATGAAGGCCGCGCGGAAGAATCTCTTCTAAAGTATCGGCAAAAGCATGCGGATGGAGGAACTCGTGAAAAGGGTAGATCACAAATACAAAAAGGAGAAAATAGCCAAGAA
>JABDDH010000064.1:0-2368 GCA_013287705.1 Chlamydiota bacterium
GTACCCAGATCCTCAAATCGACACCTTGTAGAAAAGCATCTCCAGGGCTTTTCCCAATAGGAGGCATCCAAATTACTAAGTTGGGGAATGTAGATTTCCACCATTTGTAAGCGGCTATGCCAGCTTCATCGAAATCAAGGGTATATAAAAGACATTTACTGCGACTCAAAATCCCACTTGTATAAGGATCAGGCCTTTTGGTAGCTCCTCCCAAAGCGGCAAAGTTGCAGAGATCGCCGGCACCCTGAGTCATTAAGATTGCATCCAATTCAGATTCTAGAACCATTGTAGGTAAAGCTTTGTTTTCCCCCAGGAAAACGGTTTTCTGAGAGCTGCCTCGAATTTCTAGATATTTCGGTAATGTATCTTCGGGCTTCCAGGATGATCGCCTAATCTTCAACTTGATGGATCGTTCTTTTTGAATAAAGGGAATCACTGTGCCTGCTGGGAGATAAACTTTTTTTGCATCGGTCGAGAAACCCCATTTTATAGGGTCATCCCATTGGTCATATTCTTGCCACCCAAGTTGAAATTGTTGAATCGACTCGAGACTAATACTTCGTTCGGCCAAAAGAGAAAGCCCTTGCTTATTCTGTAAAAGCATTCTATGGCGACTTGCGGTAAAAGTTGACGCCGTATTTTGCCAAACATCTAGAATCGGCAACTGTTTTTTACTTTCAAAGGGCGTTGATATGAGGATTCTGCCAACTCGAGTAGCCGCATCAACAAACGACAAGCCATCGAACTCTCGAAAAAATTGAATAGCATCTCCCGTTCTAAGACATTTGCGGCAAAAATAGCGGTTCTTACCTAAATGAATACTGAAACGGTCTTTTCCTCCACATGCGGGACAAGGAGAGTGGTATTCGCCTCCATTTGTGGATGAGACCTTCTTGGGAACAAATCCATGCGATTGCATTATTTCCAACAAGTCCATGTCTACCTCATTTCCAACCTATGATTAGTCTATGCATATGAATCCCATAAGCAACTGAAAATCAGTCAGAGTCCATGCCGTCTATCTTGTCCATACACTTCATTTGCTGAATCTATTCAGCTATAAAAACTAGAGAAAGCAAATGTATACAGACTGCGTGGACATATGGACTACATCCTTTCTTTCAGTTACTTGAGTCGTCTACCTCTGTCTTGGCAGTCCACTATACTCCCCAAATGGAATCTGGCTCTTTGACAAAGGTCTGAAATTCTTTACGGCACACCTCCAGAGAAGGAAAAGTATAACAGTAGATCCTATGACCGTTGATGCTTGGTCGCGATCTTCCGCAAGAAACAATCAGTTTTTTTAGGGTTTCGCCAAATTCAGCATTAGTTTGTTGACGAAGTCCTTCTTTTTCACACCATTCCCGATAAAAGTCAAAAATAGCAGTAGTGGGTTTCTCTCTATAAAATTCCCAGCCCCCTTCCAAACAGGCGATATTCCATGCTCCCATTCGAAGAACCTCAAATATGTATTTTTCAGAACTTGTTGCAGTTTTTATTTTGATGTCAAAACCTGTACCAGTAGTTGGCATGCGTCGAGGATCGAAATCAGATAGATCTTCTTTGAGCAGATCGTGCAAAAGTGCGGCATATCCACCTTCTTGCATTTGTCGTTCTAAGGTGTTAAAATACGCTCCATCTTCTTTTCTCTTTGGAGAAACGTCTAAAACAAAGAATCTTTGGTCGTCTAAATCTCTAGGAACTGCCCATCCTTCATTACTCGTCACAATCAGATGGCGACAATTATCGATTACAAATCCATCCTTCCCTTTTGCTTCGATAAAAATTGTGGGATCGGTAATCAAAGCCTTTAATGCTCCAATTTCTTTTTTATGTCCTCCCCAAATCGCCTCATTAGCGTTAATTAGATAAGCATATTGAAGATGACTGTTGAAGCGACCAACGATCTGGTCAAGATTGGTGACTGTAAGAAAGTATTGACCAAACAGCTCGCCGAAGTGAGAGACAAATGCGCTTTACTTCCTGTATATCATCCAGAAATGCACTCAGGATCATCCGTACAGATTCTAAGTTCGGATTCATAGACTTTCCTTATGCAACTACGTGTCGTAACTGTTCAGTAACATAAGAATTGAGACTGATGCCCATAGTTTTCGCCTGAGATGCCAGTTTTGCATGGAGTTCCGGGGGTATGCGCAAATTGAAGGTGCCTGAGAATGTTTTTTCAGGTTTTTCACCGCGCTTTTGACACCAGTTTAAGTAGTCATCGATGGAATCTTTGAAAGCTTGCTCCAATTCGTCTACGCTTTTGCCTTGGAAGGTGATAATATCGCTAAGTCCAATGACTTCGCCATGGAATATTTTGGCATCATTATCATATTCGACATGTCCTATGTATCCTTTATTT
>JABDDH010000064.1:2378-2714 GCA_013287705.1 Chlamydiota bacterium
ACCTGCATTTTCTAGAAATTTTCTGAGGGAAACCAATGCTCCTTTATCTGTCTCTTTTTTTGGGTGAGGCCGATGAAATACAGCTTTCCGGTCGTTAAGAAGAATCCTGATCCTAGATCCTTCACCTTCAGACATCTCTGCTCCTAATGATGCTAAGAGCTTTTCGCAATCTTTCCATATTACATTTGATTGAACTGGAACCTTGAAAATCGCCTCTAGAGTCCTCTCATGCTTTTGGCTCATATATTCATCCTTATGGTACTATAAAATAGTACTGTTTTCCAGGTTTATTTGCAACTTATTTAAGATCAATGTGATAAACTGTCGCCCACCAAG
>JABDDH010000065.1 GCA_013287705.1 Chlamydiota bacterium
CCTGTTCAAAATCTTTTTAAGATTAAAACAACGAAAGCAAGAACTGCCATGTGTAGGCTAGAGTTCAATTTTTTTTCGCAGTTTTTCCATAATCTTCGACATTTTTCCAACCACGCAAAGGATCTTTCCACAACCCATCTCTTGGGAATGATTTTATACACTATTC
Source organism: Chlamydiota bacterium (assembly GCA_013287705.1). Lineage (GTDB taxonomy): Bacteria > Chlamydiota > Chlamydiia > Chlamydiales > Rhabdochlamydiaceae > JABDDH01. Next base: position 167 of record JABDDH010000065.1, read on the forward strand.
AAAAGATTTTGAACAGACTCTAAGGTGAGTGATAAGAGGAAAGGGAGATAAATTACGCCGTTGTCCCCTGTGGCATGATACAGTCAATGAATTGAACTCTCTTATAGATGGGAGAGGACAAGATGAAAATGTATTCCTTAACCGACGTAAAGAGCCCATCACTCGATTTGGCATTCATACACTGATTAAAAGGTATGTTAAGAAATTGATTCCTGAATTCCCTTCGCTAGACAAAAAACGTGTCAGTCCTCATACCATAAGACATACAACAGCAACGCACCTTCTTCACGCTGGTGTCGACATCAACACTATTCGCGCTTGGCTTGGACATGTCTCTATTAACACCACGAATATCTATGTTGAAGTGGATCTTGAGATGAAGGCTAAGGCCTTGGCATGCTGCGAGGTTGTTGGTAAGAAGACAAAAAAGCATTGGCGCGACGATAAAAACTTGATGGATTTCTTGGACTCTTTATGAAAACCTCTCATATTAAAACAAAAGAAGAAAACTGAATAAGTAGTTTAAAAGGATGAACAGGATTTAGAGGCTGAGCTACTAAATCTATCTTCTTCAACAAGTGATTTAAGTCCATCAAAATTTCTTTCAGCAAGCTGACAAATTTCTGTCACTTTCGTGTCGTTGTCAATACTAGGAGAAGAAATAATGGCATTCGTCCTTAACAATAAGTGATCCAAAAGTTGTGGATCTGAGAAAAGAAGCGGCTCAGCCTGCTCTAAAAAAGCGCAGATTGCATGCACCTTGTGCGTATTACTATTGAGAGCAATAAACGGAGTATTCAAACAAAAAGCTGCAATCGAGTGATGGAATCGACCTGATACAAGAAAAGTTGCTTGATTGATCACATCTAGCCATTCTTCCATTGAAGAGGCTATAACGAGTTCCCAAGGAGCTTTGCAATGCGTTTTCAGAAAACTGACAAATGATTGATCATCTTTTGATGGGAATGCTGCTGCACCGATCAAAACTTTAATCTCAAACCCCGTTGCGGCTATAGTTTCAAGATAGCGACATAATTTTTCTGCCCCAGTTTCGGAGAAAGCCACCGAACCTGCAATAACAAGTGTTTTTTTCTTAATTTGTTTTTTTGTTCTGTAATGATCTCTAATATATAGAGGTAAGCAATCAAAACTTAAAGTGGATGAAATATTGATTTTTCTCATCTCATCTTGACTAAAAGGTTCTCGAATAGCAATAAAATCAAGTTCGGCATATATAGCTTTATAAACTGCTTGCGCTTGCTCTAGTTCCCGTTCAGCCCTCTCTTTTTCAACCTCAAAATCAGATAGACCAGGATCGTCCTTGGGATAAGCGGAATGGTTGATTATCTCTACGTGCTTTCCAAAGAATTTTTTAGAAATATGAGCTAAATAAAGAAGCGCTTTAGGGCCAGCCCGTAAATCATGAATAGTCCCTTCTCCTGTAATCACCACCGCAACAGCATTTTGAATTGCTTCAATGGTATCCCTGTTTTCTTCACAGAATCGATCAAATTTCCTGAGATCGTTGAATTCTTCGAACTGGGGAACTTCTTTTAGAGCATACGTTGCATTGATAGGAACAGCTTGTATATCAAATCCTAATTCCAGAATTTCTTCTTTTAAAGCTGTACTTGTTCCTGTGCATCCCCAATGATACCAAGCAGAAGTGTCATTGAAGAGAACTACTTTTTGATTTGCAAAAACCGAAGTAAAAGCAGTAATGGTTAGAAGAAAAAGAACTCGGAAAATAGACAAATGAACCTCTTAAGTAAAAAAGTAGTGTAACGTCTAATTGCTAATGATGTCAATATCAAAAAAACATGAAAATGATGTAAAATTATGTTGTGTAGAAACTTAAATTTGCAGAGAAATTACCTGGGAAACAAGATTGGACAACACATAAGTGGCTACGCCACATAAGAACTCTTATGTGGTGCACCACATAACAACTCGATCAAAAAATAACAGCGCAGTTTGATATGATAGAAAAGCAAATCAAGGAAGAAATTCTCCTTTCCGACCTGGACGGGTACTTGCCGTCCAACAAAAGCAAACCCATTCCCGAGCTCCAGAAGAAATTTTTACAGATGGGTCATAAGCCCTTCTTCAATCTCTTTTTCGCGTGCCGAGTCAGCAATGGTTAGAAAATCAAAAGAGTAAGGGTCTTTGAGAATTTGTCCCACTAGGTCAGACTGAAGGGAAGGCAATGCTTTTTGGAAATTATTTGGCGCCCTACCCTGGCGATGATAAAGATCAGAGTCGATCCACATCTCCAAAACATTGCGGGGACGGCCGTTCTTCGTTTCTGTAAGGAATGCGAGACCTTTTTCAAGATCGATATGGCGCCACTCCAAGTTGAGAATCTCTCCGTGACGGGCGCCTGTAGTAAGGGCAAAAAAAACTATGAGATAGAGAAGGGATGATTTACTTTTTTTACAAGCGTCAAGAAGACGGGAAATCTCCTCATCGCTGAGGATACGGTCACGCCCTGCACTTTC